>DXVA01000253.1 GCA_019408975.1 Lentisphaeria bacterium
CCGCCGTGCGACTTTGACGGAGGAAGGCAGTCCGGGCAGGACAGGATCAATTCCGTTCTGCTTAAGCAGTTTTCCGTAAAACAACTCCAGAAAATCGGGATTCGTGTCCGCACCGATGTAATACGCCTTTCCCCTGCCGCGGCAATTCATCGTAAGAGCCGGAGAACCGGCGTAGAAATCGTTGCCGTAGACGCCGAGCACCTCCGCGCCTTCCGCATGGAGATACTCGCAGCGCCGGATCACCGGAAACTCGTCTCTTCCACTCAACTGCCATCCGTCAAGCCGCAGAGTCTGTTCCGTTTCCGGCTCGAAAAGGTCGATGTCCTCGTTCCAGATTCCAAAGAGGCGGCGCAGTTCCCCGCCTCCGGGATTGCCGCCGGAAAAACAGAGATTGTTCTCATCGACATACGCCGAAAGAAATGTCATGACCAATATTCCGCCGTCCTCCACAAAACGGGTCAGACGCTCCATGACTCCCGGCTTCATCATGAACAGCATCGGCGCGACCAGTATTTTATATCCGGAAAAGTCGCATGCGCTTTCAATGACAGCCAGTGGGACACTGTGCGTCCAGAGAGACTGATAATGCTTGAGCACTGTTTCAATCATCTGCTGTTCCTGCACATCGCCGCCCCGTTCGCCAAACCCTTTCGTATTGTGCAGCGCCCAGACGGACTCCCAGTCGTGGATCACCGCGACTTCGGGACGGATCATGCTGTCCGCAATCTCTCCGATCCGCTCCAGGCGCGCTCCGTAGTCGGCGACGCGCTGAAACATCAGGGTTTTGCCCGTACCGTCATGCCCGACCACGGCACCGTGGATTTTTTCGCAGTTGCCGCGCCCCTTCCGCCATTGGAAATACATGGTTCCGTCGGCGCCGTGGGCAAGCGCAAGAAGCATTTCACGCTCGAATTCCCGCGAACGGCGCATCTTGCAGTAAGGTTTGTAATTCGGAATGCCGGGGCAGGACTCCATCATCAGGAACGGTTTGCCTTTCATCGAATAGTGCATGTCGTGAATCATGGAATACTGTGCGGCGGTCTGTTCCGTTTCCCCTCTGTACCACGTGGGATAACAGTCGTCCGCGATAAAGTCGCAGACCTCCGCGATGCGCCAGTAGTCCAGTCCTTCATATACCCCCATCATATTGGTGGTGACAGGCGCATCGGAGAAATCCCGCAGCGCTTCCACCTCAAAACGCATGAAGTCCACAACCTGCTGCGTGTTGAATCGCAGGAAATCGACCCGCGCCAGATCCATGGAACGGTCATTCGGGTCCACCTGCTCCCACGCAGAGTAGCGGTGCCCCCAGAAAGCAGACCAGTAGACCTCATTCAGTTTTTCGAGAGACCCGTAACGCCGTTTCAGGAAATCGGCAAACTCCTTCCGGCAGAGCCCGCAGTAACACGCCCCGTTGTATTCATTGCTGACGTGCCACCCGCCGAGCGCCGGATGAGAAGCATAGCGCTCCGCAAGTCTGCGTATGATCACCGCCAGTTTTTCGCGCATGACCGGCGAGGTCCAGCAGTGGTTCTCCCGTCCGCCCCACGGCATCCGTTCGCCTTTTTCATTGACGCGGTTCGTTTCCGGATATTTATGTCCGAGCCATGCGGGGCGGGCGCCGGACGGAGTTGCCAGAAAAACTTTCTTCCCGTGGACACGGCAGCGTTCCATAATATCGTCGAGCCATGTGAAATCGAATTTCCCCTCTTCCGGTTCATATTGCGACCAGGAAAAAATGCCGATGGAAAAGGCGTTGCAGTGCGCCTCGTCCATCAGCCTGAAATCATCGTCGATGACACCGGGAGTTTTCAGCCATTGATCGGGATTGTAGTCTCCGCCGTGAAGAAAACGGGGAAAATCCTTTATGATGCCCATAGTCAAACCCTTTCTGATTGTTTTATGAAAAATTTACCCGGCGCCGGAGCCAAATCAAGCCCGATACCAGAAACCATATGGGAAAATACCAGAAATAACAGCAACAGAAATTCAGAAAACACTTGCTGCGGAGCCGGTTTCCCCCCCGGTTTCCGGGTATTTTCCGCTCTTCAGCCTCCTGTTTTCCAAAAAAAATCCGATTTTTTCTGTTTTGCCCCTTGACAATTGAGGATACCTGATAGATACTTATAGCAAATAGTAAAGATACCTGACGGATACCTGTATATGATTCAAAGTACAAAGAAAGAACAGATTTACAAGCTTCTGAAAGAGCGGATTGAGAAACGCGCCTATGTGCCGGGAAGCCGTCTGCCGAAAGAGGTGGAGCTTTCCGCTGAACTCGGGATCTCCCGCAAGACTCTGCGTCCGGTTCTGGAACAGCTCGCAATGGAAAATCTGATCGAACGGGTCAAGGGAAAAGGCACATTCATACGCGATGCGGAGGAATCACGGACAAAAATTCTGGTCATCGTCCATGATTCCAGCGACATCTCCAACCCGTTTCTTTACATCATGCCGGGAGTCCAGCTTGCAGCGGAAAACCTGAATGTTTCACTGGAATCCTGTTCCGTAGCCTCCCTCCTTTCGCGTCCGGCGGGTGAGAGCGCAAGGCTGATCCTCGAAAACGGTTTTCAGGGAATTCTCTGGTTCGCCAGCAATTTCAACGGCAACGAACCGCTGATTGAAACGTTGAAGAAAACGAATCTGCCCATTCTCCTGCCTCATGCCAACCGGCAAGACCAGCAGATTACAGGATTTCCCGCAATGGGCACGGACTACCGGAAAGTCATGGAGGACGGTCTCCGCTATCTTGCGGCGCAGGGGCACCGCAGGGTTGGAAATATCAGTAAAAACGACATGCGCGGAATCACAGCGGAAGAGTATTTTCAATGCGTACGTCATGCGGGATTGGATGACGACCCGGCACTCCTGTACCTGACAGGAAACGAGATTCAGGACAGAAAAGCCGTGATCGAAGCAACGGCACATTTTATGACAAAGCTGGAAAATCCGCCGACGGCTTTATTCTGTTTTTCGGACTTTTTTGCTTTGCATGTCTACGAATATCTTCATCAGAACAATATCCGGATACCCGATGATGTCGCGGTGCTTTCCATCGGCGGGCAGATCGGATGCAACTTCCTGAAACCCTCGTTGTCGGCAATCGACTTCGGGAGTCTTGATATCGGGCGTTCCGCCGTACGGTTTCTGTTGGAAATGATCTGCGACAAACGGCGCATCCCGTTCATCGTGACTCCGCATCACATCACCGAAAGAGAAAGCACAAAAGGATTAGCATATCATCAAAAATACAGGAAAGGAAATCAATTATGAAGTATGATAAGGGAATTTTCACCCTGATCGAGCTCCTCATCGTGATTGCAATCATCGCGATTCTGGCGGCAATGCTCCTGCCGGCATTGAACAAGGCAAAACAGACAGCTCAGAGGATTGCCTGCATCAACAATCTCGCCAGCATGGGCAAGGCGGCGAATATGTATATAGACGACAACAACGGTTATCTCTCCAGCTATTACAATAACGGCAAAGGCTTGGGAGACTTAGGTTTCTATGCAAGCGGTACGGGAATCCCATTTTTTAGGGAGAAAGGCGGAGGGCTGGCTGATTATCTTCACCTTAATAATCAGGATAAAACGATTGGAGAAATCAGCAAATCTTCCTCTACGGGAAACTTCTTCCGTTCCAAATTCGCATGTCCCGCAAACAATAAGCTACCAGAATCGGGTAGCAGTATTTATACACTCGGATATAACAATTTTATGTTCTATTCAGATTTGAAGCCATCCACCTGGAAGCAGCCTTCCAAATTATTCCTGTTCGGTGACAGAAATGCTGAAAATACAGATGGCTACCATGTCAGTCCCAATTTTCAACAGACTGATCTGACGAAGCAGAGATTGACATGGAGGCACGGAAGAAAAGCAAATTATGTTTGCCTTGGAGGAAACGCCGAAACTGTCAGCTACGGCGATCCTCGGATATTCTCTTCCACAGTAAATGTCAGTGGATGCGCTACCAAAGGGTGTCCTGATGACCCCGCATGGCATGTGGGAGGCAGAGGGCATTGCAACTACTAGCCCTGCATTTATAATTTTTCATAAGTCAATGATAATGAAAAGGAGTTACAATGAGAAAAATTGCAATTGCAACCGGGATTTGCCTCTCACTGGCAATATCTTTCTGTGGAAACGCACAAATAACGGAACTCAAGAACTCAGAAACCAACCTTTTGAAAAACAGTGATTTTTCCGCTCCGATAGTCCGCTCTTCAGCAGATGGTTGGGATAGTGGAATCTGGATTTTTGAACAGACGAACCGGGATAAGTTTGGAAAAGAGGCAAAGAATCTGGCGGCGGCAAAGATTGTCGATACGGGAAACGGCAAAGCGCTGGAATTGAATCGTCCTGTTGAAGTGGAAAAGCTTATGGGGAATGCTTCTGACAAATTTACTCTTGCCTCTTCGCAGATCGTCAAACTGCCGGATGAGAACGGCGGAACGTACCGTATCACATTCGATACCCGCAGTGAAACACTTGGGAAAAACCGTTCGATGCAGTGGCTCATCATGGAATTTTATGACGGCAGTGATCCGCGTCCGGGAAGAGGAAAACAGATACGGAATTATTTCGGACGGAAAATCACTGCCTCCCCGGACTGGAAAGTTCAGCAATTTGAAATGCCGGTACCGGCAAATACACGCGACGTCAAGATCCGTTTCCGCGGCGACGGATGCGGCAAATTCCAGATACGGAATCCAAAATTCGTCAAAGTAAAATAAGAAGCGTCAATATACAGCTCGAAAGGAACTGCTATGAACAAAACGGCAAGTCTGCTCGCAATATCTCTGTTCGGCGTCTGCTTTCTGTGTTCCGCCGAATTCGACAAAGGCGGAGTCACGTTTCCGATGGAAAAGATTTCTGCGGAACGCTTTGGCACACAGGAGGGAACACAGGAAAATCTTCTGAAAAACAGCGATCTTTCCGCTCCGTTGGTTCGTTCCGCCGCCGATGGCTGGAACAGCGGCATCTGGATTTTCGGACAGGAAAACCGGGATAAATTCAATGCAGAGGCGGGAAAACTTGCAACGGCAAAAATTGTCGATACGGAAGATGGAAAGGCACTTGAACTGAACCGCCCGCCGGAACTGGAAACACTGATGGGGAAAGCATCCGACAAATTCACGATTGCATTCAAACAGACCGTGAAACTGCCGGATGAAAACGGTGGAACCTACCGGCTTGCATTCGACAGCCGCAATCAGGTCATCGGACAGAACCGTTACGACCAGATGGTTCTGCTGAACTTCCACGATGGCAGCGATCCGCGCCCGGGAAGGGGCAAAACAACACGGAATTACATTTACAGCAAAATCAGCGCAGGTCCGCAGTGGCATCCTTACAGTTATGAGTTCACCGCCCCGCCGAAAACACGCGATCTTGCAATCTCAATCCGCGCGGACGGCTGCGGCAGGATTCAGATACGAAACCTGAAACTCGTGAAACTGGACACGGTCAAGGCTCCCGTTACCGTTGAACTCGCTCCCGGGAAACTTCTGGACAACACGTTCGCCCTCGCCTCCGGCGAACCCGGCGTCATTGCATTCAAGTTCAGGAACAATCAGCCGAAAAACACTCTGAATCTCAACAGAATCATGATGAATCTTGAGTTGCCTGCGGAAATCACCGTAGACGGAACGAATCTGTATTTCGGAAAAGAAATCACTGCCGAGGCCATCACAGTAAACGGAAAGAAGTGGAAGCGTTGGAGTTTCTCCGTTCCCCGCAGCATCATCCGGGGCATCCGCAACATACAGAACTTTGAAGGCTGGCGCATCGCATGCGCCATGATGACCGGCAACGCTCCGGCGGGAACGGTCTGGAACAACTGCCGCTATTATCTCACGGAAGACGGAAAAATGGTCAGCACCCCCGAAACGTTTTCCCTGAAGATGATGCCCGCCTTATCAAAAACTCCGGCGCCGAAACAATTCTATCCCGGTTTCAGTTCCGTCACGAATGACATTATATTCCAGCAGCCGGAGGCAAACCGGCGTTTTGCAGAATTCGCCGGAAAGACCGGTTCCACTCTCGTGACCGCCGGAGTCAAACCCGAATATGCAAAACAACTGCGCGAAAACGGCATCCGCCTCATCACCTCGGAAAGCTATAATATCGCCAACGGATTCCGCATTGGAATCATGGATGCAAAGAAAAAGCCCGCTTACTCCAACTATCTGGACAAGGACGGGAAACCGACCATGAATCAATCCGCTCTTGCAACATGCCCGATGGCAGTCTACAACCGGACACAGTATTACAAAGATACCGTCCTCCCGCAACTCAAGGACGCTCTTGCGGGAAAAGACGGTCTTCAACCGAACTGGGAACCTTACACATTCGTCAACAAGGGCTGTTTCTGCGACAACTGCCGCGGGGAGTTCGCGAAGTTCGCAAAACTTTCCCCGGAAAAGGTGAAGGAGATCTGGCCCGCGCAGATGCAGCCGGGAATGCCTTACCGGGATCAGGCGATCCGTTTCCGCGCCTGGCAGCACGGTCGTCTCATCAAAACACTGCATGAAGACTGTCTCAAGCTCGGTGCAACGGAAGTCGGTTTCTGCCCCGAGGTCGGCACGGATCAG
>DXVA01000254.1 GCA_019408975.1 Lentisphaeria bacterium
TTTTCTTTTGCCTCTTGACGAAATCGATTTTATAATTATAATATAATAAAAAATAAGATATGGAGTATGATATGGTAAAAAACGGTCCGAAGAGTATGGCTGATATTGCAAAAATGCTGAATGTCTCGTCGGTATCCGTCTCGCTGGCACTGCGGAATTCACCGCTGATTTCCAAGGAGTTGCGCAAGCAGGTCCAGAAGATCGCGGATGAGACCGGATTCAAGGTCCGCAGCTATCGGAAAAAGAGCGTTCAGAATCCTGAGGTAAAGGGAACGATTCTGGTGCTTTACGACAAGCAGAACCCGGACGACCCCGTCGCACAGCAGATTTTGAGCAGCACGATGAAACGTCTTTCCGAGCTGAAGCTGCGTTTTGAACTCTGCGAATGCGAGGATCTGTATGCAAAGCCGGAACTGGCATCCGGCGCGTCCGGGGTGATTTATCACTACTGTTTCCGCCCGTGGTTCAGTTCGATTCTGGCAGGAATCCCGCAGGTGGCGATCATGCATGAGGAGATTGATCTCGGTCCATGGGATAATTACAAGCCGAATGAAACGCTTGCCGGAAAACTTGCCGCGGATTATCTGCTGAAGCAGGGATTTGAGAATCTGATCCTGACCTGGGAGCACGGCATGGCATATCATGCGGAGAATCATGCCCGTCTGGACGGATTCCGCCGCCGGGTGCGTGAGGCGGAAGTGTCATGCCGGGAAATCGAATATGACCGTGATGACGATCCGCAGTTTTATTTCAATCAACTGCGGGAAACGCTTGCTGAAACCGGGAACAAAGCGGGAATTTTCGCTTTTTGCGATCAGGTTGCCTACAAGGTCTGCCATGTGCTGGATTTCATGGGGCTGGAACGGAGGAGCAGGGAGCTTGAAGTGATTTCCTGCGACAATACGCTTCTGATCCGGAATCTGAATCCTCCGCTTCCAGTTGTGGATCTGCATATTGCGGAAATTGCGGAACGTGCCGTGGACGGATTGTTATGGCGTCTTGAGCATCCCGAAGCCAGCCATCAGGATGTGCTGTTGAAACCTGAATTGATTTTGCCGGAAAAACATAATTAAAATAGGAAGGAGACATGGCAATGTACAGAATGAGAGGGTATGCGGCGAAATGTGGGAAATTCACATTGATAGAACTTTTGATCGTGATTGCGATCATCGCGATTCTGGCGGCGATGCTGCTGCCGGCATTGAATGCGGCAAAGGCGAAAGCGCAGGCGATTTCCTGTGTCGGCAATTTACGTTCGATGGCTTCTCTACATCTGCAATATGCTTCTGATTACAAAGATATCCTGATGGCTGCCAAATATAAGAACTGGTCGTGGCATTACTGGTTCTCTTACTGGGGTTATTTGCCAAATGTCATGACTGGCGCCTCTTTCTCTGATTCCTGGACGAACAAAAAGTTTAATAAACGCGGTATCTGGATGTGTCCCAGGAAAGCAATGCTGACGGGGTCACTGACTAATTCCGACCTTTTTGCATATGGCGTTCCCACAGGATGGAAATCTTATTCGTCTTGTACAGGGATGGCAGCTGATAGCAGCACATATTATTACAGAAAACTTTCCAGCATGGAGAAACAGGAACTTGTCATTGGCGACAGCGCAAGAGCCGGCGGCGGTCAACCCATGAGCTGTTTTATTGCTGTAGGCTCCGGGATAAATGCGACGTTTGTCTCCGCAAGTTCGAAAGTTGTGCATCTTGCCCATGAGGGGCGTGCCGGTGCCGCATATTCTGACGGGCATGTGGAAATGATTTCCGCAAATGATATCAGCGCATATGGCAAATACAATTACAGCGTTTACCGCTATAAATGATGTTTTGGCAAAGCTTTCAGAATTTGGGAGAGACAAATATGCGCTTCATTTCAATTGCAGTTGTTATGTTTATGATCTCGGGCATTGCTGTAAGTGCTGACTCTGCGGTGCGCGGGGTGGTCGATTTCACCCCGCAGTTTCCGAATCCGAAAATAAATCTGTACCGCGCGGCGGAATGGCGTCAGGAGAGCAGTTATTCCGCGATGCCGGACGGTGAGCGCGCATTGCGGATTGACTGGGCGGAGACTCCGGCAAAACGTTTTGAATTCACTTTTGCATCTCAGTACCGGCTGCCGGATTTTGATACGGCACGGATTCGCGTGAAAGTCTGGGTGCCTGCCGGATGCAGGGCGAAGTCCCTGAATTTGCGGCTGAGCGACAAAGACGGCGAAGTTTTTCAGTTTGTACAGTCGGTCATGCCCGGTCCCGCGGGATGGCGGGAATTCTGTTTCAGGCTGGATGCGGCGCATCCGCCGTTCAGCTGGGGCGCAAGGAAGAACCGGAAAATTGATTTCCCTGTGAGACTGGGAGGTTTCGCGTGTGATTTCAAGGAGGAAGGCGGTTCCGCCTGGATCGGATTTGGGAAAGTGCGGTTTGAACCGTTGACCGATCGGAATCCTCTGGTTCCGGTGCTGGAAACCGGCAATCCGCTCCATGTGCTGAAACCCGGCGAGGAGTCGAAACTTGGTTTCCGCATCAGGAATACGCGACGCGGAGATACGACCGGCGTTCTGGAATACCGGATTTCCGATGCGCAGCGCGGTTTCTGGAAAGAGGGAAAATACGATGTTTCGCTGAAAAAAGGAGAAGCCGGATTCTTTCCTCTGCCGCGACCGGATTTGTTCGGTATTTATTATGCGGACGTTAAGTTTTCCGACTCGGATCCCGCGATCAAACCATTCAGGAAACAGATGAGGTGGTGTTACATGAAACCGGCGGGCCCGACTCCGGGGCGGGCAACCGGCTTTCTGTTCGGAGTGCAGTCGCATCAGCAGCGCGATTCCACCTCCGTCAAAGATCAGGAACTTGAAGCTATGGCTGCCGCATGGTGCGGCGCCAAGGTGATCAGGCTGGATACTTTCTGGCACCGGATTCAGCCGAAGCCGGATCGCTGGTGTTTCGACAGTTTCGATCACTCTCTGGCGCTTTTTGACCGCTATCATCTGGAAGCACAGCCAATTTACTGCTATACCGTGCCCTGGGCTGTGGCAAAGGACTGGAAACCGTTCCGCTCTTCTCAGCCTCCTAAAAAACGCTGGAATGCCAGGCCTGACTATAAATATTGGACGGATTTTATCCGTACCTTTGCAGCACGTTACAAAGGCCGGTTCCGGTTTGTGGAAGTGTGGAACGAACCGGATCATGTGGGATTTGCCAATTTCAGCCCCTCCGAATATGTTGAGTTGATGAAGATCGCCTATCGAGAGACGAAAGCCGCTGACTCGGAAATGAGTGTTCTTACCGGCGGGTTCACCTGTCTGCCGGGGGCGTTTCATAATTTAAATGACCCCAATCATATGATCAAAACACTTCAAAACGGAAAAGGTTTTTATGATATGCATGCGTTTCACGGTCATGGCTTGATCTCTGCCTATCAACCCGCCATTGAAGGGCTTTTGAAGCTTCGCAAAGAACTCGGGGTTACTGTCCCGTGGTATGCGAATGAGACAGCGGTTTCCGCCATTCATATCGGTGAAATGGCGCAGGCGGTTACACTGTTCCAGAAATTCCTTTATACCTGGGCACGCGGGGCGATCGGCTATACATGGTATGATCTGCGTAATGACGGGTATGATCCGCTGGAGAATGAGCATAATTTCGGGCTGATCACCAGAGACTATTATCCCAAAGCAGCTTATGCTGTCTATAATACGCTGGCGAACCTTTACCGGAACGGGCGTTATCTGCGTGATGTGTCACTTGGAGCGCAAGCGCAGGGATATCTGTTTCAGGCGGAAAACGGAGATCTGCTGCTTGCCGGCTGGCAGGGGGCTTCCGGAGGAACCGCCAGTCTGGCGCTTCTCGGCAACGTCAGTGGAACCGCCGCGCAAATTGATCTGTTCGGCAACAGTAAAAAACTGCAACCCGTTTACGGCATGGTGGTTTTCCCTGTGGGACGCAGGCCTTCCACATTACAGATTTCAGGACAGTCCGGTGAACCGGAGATGCTCGGTGAACTGATCCGTTCCGCGTCCGTGATTACCATCCATCCGGGAAAGAATGCACAGTTATCATGGACTCTTTTCAATCCCACCGACTGGGAACTGGAATTCCGGCTTGATTTCAAGCTGCCCGAAGGATTGACCGCCCTTTCCACGGAAAAATCTTTCCGCCTGAAACCGGGAGCTGCACAGACCTGTTCATTCAACGTGAGCGCCGCCGGGACGTTTCATTCATTTTACGGACGCGAAAAACAGGTAACGCTGCACCTGAAAGCAGGCGATCTCTGGGATGGGGAGATTGCCTATCCGGTGCAGACTGTGACGACGCTTCCCGCGGGTGATTTCAGTTCCGCCCCGAACTTCATGCTGAACGATGTTTCGTCGCTGACCATGCTTGCGCCGAATTCGCCGGACAAAGCGCATCTGTTCTGGAAAGGGGCGGCGGATCTGAGCGCTGAAGTCTGGCTTGCCTGCGACGGTGATGCGCTCAAATTGAAAGTTGTTGTTTCGGATGACCGTCACCATCAGCCGTTCAGCGGCGCCAATGTCTGGAATGGGGACGGCATCCAACTGGCATTCAGCCTGCCGGGACAACGCGGACTTTGGGAGTTCGGGTTGAGCCGTCTTGACTGCGGACGCGACGAAGTCTTCTGCTGGAGTGCACCGAAAGGCTTTCGCAAAGAACAGGCGGTATCTTCGGTTCGGCTCAAAACGATTCGCGACGAATCCGCCGGAGCCACCATTTATTCCGCCGAGATTCCGTTCCGGGCGATCGGGTTGAAAAAATCAGCTGCCGGAAAGGGATTCCGCTTCAACCTGCTGGTCAATGACAATGACGGGGAAATCAGGGAAAGCTATATTGCCATTGCTCCCGGAATCGGCGAAAGTAAAACTCCGCAGCATTTTCCTGTTATAAACTGCGGCAAATGACGGAAAGCTTCCCGGGGGGAGCCTGAATTGGCGGATATCCGCATTTTCCCGGGCCGGGCGGCATTCTTTTGCGGTTTTCCTGTTGAAATCCTTCTCAAAAGAAGATATATTGTCACTTTTGAAAAAAGGAGATGGACCCATGAATCAGAAACTGAAACTCGAAACGCTGGCCGTTCAGGCAGGATATACTCCCGAAAACGGCGGCCCGCGCATTGTGCCGATCGCGCAGAGCACAACTTATAAATATGACGATGCGCAGAGCGTCGCCGATCTGTTCGACTTGAAGCGCCCCGGATTTTTCTATACCCGTCTCGCCAATCCGACGGTGGACTGTTTTGAAAAGAAAATCGCCGCGCTGGAAGGCGGCGTCGCCGCCGTTGCGACGAGTTCCGGGCAGAATGCGAATACGCTGGCGATCATGAATATTGCGCGCAGCGGCGACCACATTGTCGCAATTTCCAGTCTTTACGGCGGAACGGTCTCCCTGTTTTCCAATACCTTGAAAAAAATGGGCGTGGAGTTTACCTTTGTCCTGCCGGAAGCGACGCCGGAGGAACTTGAGGCGGCGATCCGCCCGAATACCAGGGCGGTCTTTGCCGAGGTGCTTGCAAACCCCGCCCTGATTGTGCTGGATATCGAAAAAATGGCGGGAGTCGCCCACAAACATGGGCTCCCGCTGATTGTGGACAATACGTTCCCGACCCCGTTCCTCTGCCGTCCGTTTGAATTCGGCGCGGACATCGTGACGCATTCCACCACGAAATACATCGACGGCCATGCGACCAGTGTCGGCGGCATCGTCGTGGAGAAAGGCGGTTTCGACTGGGCGAACGGCAAGTTCCCCGAGTTCGTGGAGCCGGATGCGAGTTACCACGGCATGGTTTATACCGAAACATTTCCCGATGCGCCGTATTCCGTGAAACTGCGTGTGCAGTGGATTCGCGATCTCGGCACCCCGATGATGCCGTTCAATGCGTTCATGTCGATGGTCGGCGTCGAGACTCTGCATGTGAGAATGGAACGTCACTGCCAGAATGCGCTTGCCCTGGCGGAGTTCCTGGAGCAGCATCCGAAAGTCGCATGGGTGAATTATCCCGGTTTGAAATCCAGCCCGCAGTATGCGATGGCGCAGAAATATATGCCGCGCGGCGCGAGCGGAGTTCTCTGCTTCGGCGTGAAAGGCGGCAAGGAAGCCGGCGAGAAAGTGATGAACAGCCTGAAGATTGCGGCGATCGTGGTCCATGTGGCGGATATCCGCACCGGCGTGCTGCATCCGGCGAGCATGACGCATCGCCAGCTCAGCGAGCAGGAATTGATTGCGGCGGGCGTGTCTCCCGACCTGATTCGCGTTTCCGTCGGCATAGAACATATCGATGATTTGAAAGCGGACTTCGACCAGGCGTTGCAGCAGGTCTGAGGCGCAGCTGTTTTATGTGCAGAAAGGCTGTCTGTCCATCCGGCGGACAGTCTTTTTTTATCGAAAAAATACTTTTTTCAATTGCTTTTGAGATGGAAATGCAATATATTTACAGGTTAAAATAATTTAAAAATTAAATATTGAGGAGAAGTATGGATGAATAACGAGGCAACGGAATGTTGGCGTTTGTTGTTTAATCTTGTAGATGAGCTCCGTGA
>DXVA01000255.1 GCA_019408975.1 Lentisphaeria bacterium
CCGCCTGTCTGCAGGAGACCGGCTGGGACTACATTCAGGGAAACATGGATGTGCCGCCGCGCGCCATCACGCGGGAACGCTATGAGGCTTTGCGTAAAAAGTCAAGCTGTCCGATCTTTCCCCTGACCACAGACTATACCTGGTATCTGACAAAGGAGAAATACGCAAAAACCATGGAACTGGCGCTTCACGATCTCTGCGCCTGCATGGATGCGGATATTCCTTTCATCACCGTCTGCCACATCGATCCTGTACAGGAGGGAGAAGGCATTCCGTTTCTGCATGAACTTTATGAACGGGCACGCGAGGAAGCCGCTGCACGCGGACTGCTGCTCGAATTTTCCACAATCGCCGCAATTGCGGACAAGGCAGGTTGACAATGAATCAGAATCAAGTAAAAATCACGAGTTTTGATGCGGAAGATGCAGGCAGTTTCGGTGATGTGCTCTCACACGCGCCGGAACATCGCCCGCTGTCCGTCGGTATGCTGGGGCTGGGATACTTTGAATACTGGCGCATGTACCCCGTTCTGGAACAGCAGGTGTCGGAGGATCTGGAAAAAGCAGCCGGACTTCTGGCTGCGGCGCTGTCGGAATGCAAAGTGATTTATCCGGGCATGGTCGATACGCTGGACCGTGCGGAAACGGCAGGTTCCGTTTTCCGTGACGCGCAGATTGATGTGCTGGTCGTGATCGCCGGAACCTATCTGCCGGACTTCATCACCATGCACGCAATCAATCAGATACAGACACACCCCGAGGTTATTCTCTTCAGCACCCAGACGGGAAATGACGTCAACCCGGACGACAATTATATCGCCACCATGCGCAACAGCGCCCTGATTGCCATGACTCAGCTCTCCGGCAGCTTCCGCAAAATGAAGCTTGACTATCACACGGTGGTCGGAGAGATCAGCGATCCCTCCGCCTATCGCCGCATCGCCGGGCTAACCGCCGCGCGCAATGCTGCGAAACGTCTGAAACAAAGCACCTACGGCCTTGTCGGGCATGTTTTCCGGGGAATGTACGACCTTGAGTTCGACCGTTCCAAAGTCAAAGGATTTCTCGGCCCGGAGGTCATGACCATTCAGGCGGAACATCTGGTGGAACAATGGCGCGCTGTCCCGGATGCGGAAACCGCCGTCGAAGCGGAAAAACTGTTCCGGCGTTTCCAGGCGAAAAATATAGAATTGGATGATGTGAAACGCTCCGTCAGGCTCGGGCTGGCAATGCGCGGCCTTTACAGGAAATTCAATCTGGACGGGTTGTGTTTCCTCGGACAGCATTACATTGAAAAAATGACGGGAGCTCCTGCGCGGATGGGAGCAAGCATGCTGATGGAACAGGATCGGTTCATGGTCGCCTGCGAAGGAGATATCGGCGGGCTGGTCATGATGGACCTGATGCGCCGCTTCACCGGCAATCTGCCGTTCCAGGCGGAGTGGGGACAATTCGATGTCAGAAACAATGCGCTGTTCCTGCTGGGACATGGAATCGGCTCGCCGGAACTTGCCGTTTCCGAACAGGCGGTAAAACTGACCAGCTCTCCGGAAGAGTGGGGCTTCAAAGGCAACGGGCTCAATTATGAACTCATTCTGAAACCGGGAACCGTCACGATGGGGCACTTTCTGAATCGCGGAGACTCCTATCAGATGTTGGTCTCACGGGGCGAAAGCATTGAATTCCCGACGCTTCCCTGCGATGAACTTCATGCAATGATCCGGGTCGGAAAAGACGTCAGGGAATATCTTGGGGAACTCATCCACACCGGCACAGCCCACCATATCATCGTGGTTCACGGCGACTGTGCGGAGGAACTGAAGAATACGGCAGAGCTTATGCGGATTCAGGCTGTGGAACTGTGATCTGCGCCGCTCGGGAAAGTAAAGAAAGATTTTTACGGAATAACAGAAGAAAGGGGCAAAAAAAATGAATATCGTGATTCCGCAAAGTGAATTTCAGGAAAGAATCGTGCGTTTCCAGACGGAAATGGCAGTTCGTGACCTTGATGCGATTCTGGTCTACGGCGATGAATACCGGAAAGAAAATCTGAGGTATGTATCGAATTTCTGGCCGATTTTCGAGCGGGCGGTCTGCATGATCCCGAAATCCGGGAATCCCGTTTTAGCGGGAGCGCCGGAAGGGGAAAACTATGCAAAGGAAATGTCCGTCTGGAACGATTATGTGAATGTCCGGGAATTCGCCTGTGTATCTGTGCCGGAGGAGATTGATTACCCTCTGGCAAAATTCGTGAAACTGTCCGATGTCATAGGCAATGCGCTCGGCGGCGGCAAACGCCTCGGCGTCGTTGGATTATGGGATATCCCCGCACCGATCTTCGAACGAATCAGGTGTGCGGCTCCGGGCGTGGAAATCATTGACGCCCTGCCGGTTATGGCAAAGCTCCGCGTTGTGAAGTCCGCCAATGAGATCGCCTGTCTCGCGGAAGCCGGCCGCCAGGCGTGCGCCGGATACGCCAAATTGCTGGAATACGCGGTTGACGGAGCTCCTGAAACAACGGCAGCGGGCGCCGCGGAGGGTGCTGCGCGCATGGCTGGAGCCGAAGATATCAATTTCACGGTATTCGGCTCCGGAAAACGGACGAAAACAGTCATCGGGCGCGCGACGGGAAAAATCATGCGCGACGGAGAAATGGTGATGGCAGCCATGGCTGTACAGTATCAGGGATATGTCGCAACGGTGGAATATCCTTTTGTAATCGGAAAGGCATCCGATGAACAGAAACGCTTTCTGAACATCCTTTTTGAAGCGGCTAACATCCAGCAGAGGCATCTGCATTCCGGAACCGCCATGGGGGAAATGGTCAGGAGCGTCAAAGCGGTTTTCGCAAAATACGGCATGACGAAATATGATCTCTATCCGCCGATGCACGGAATCGGCCTCGCCGAAGCGGAAAGCCCCTACCCCGATGAAAATTCAACTGCCGAATTTGAATCAGGCATGTGCGTCAACAGCGATATTTCTCTCTGGGGAGCTCCCGAAGGCTCGAACAGAATTGAAGAGGGTTTTGTCATTACAGCCGACGGCCCCCGGTCACTGACTCCGGGCATCAGAGAACTGATCGCCAAAGGACTGTAAGAACGACAACGAGGAGGATTCAATCATGTACGGTAAAAAGAACTGGTTTTTCGCAGACGGATATCTGCCGGAGAAAATCGACAACGGCCCCATGGAAGCACATGAAGCTTTGATGCTGTTCAATCCGTCTCCCGCACCGGCGGAAGTCAAACTTCACATTTATTTCAGCGACCGCGCTCCGTTCCGGAATCTCTCCCTGCGCGTCGAGGCTGAGCGGGTGCTCACGGTAAGACTCGACCATCCGGATGAACTGGGAGGGGCGGTCATTCCGCCGCTGACGCAATATGCCCTGCACGTTGAGTCAAGCATACCGCTGGTCTGCCAGTTCGGCAGACTTGATACCACGCAGAATGCAATGGGCTACTACACGGGAGTCGGTTATTCGGAGTAAATTCACAGATGGCGGTTTGATAAAGTATATTTCACTCGTTATGGTAATCAAGATAAAGACAAGAAGGGACAAGCCATGTATCATAAACATTTTTTTACCCTTGTGGAGCTCCTCATCGTAATTGCGATCATCGCAGTTCTGGCGGGAATGCTGCTTCCCGCATTGAATGTCGCAAGAGAAAAAGCACGAGCCATCAGCTGTGTCAGCAATCTGAAACAGCAGGGACTGGCATTTACCATGTATCTGAACGATTATAAAGAAACCATGCCGCTGGGACTGACGACCGACGAAAGCAGGGCATCATGCCGCTGGTTCAACGCCGTACCGGAACATTCCGGGACAAAATACTGGAAAGACACCACGGCAGCTCATGTCGTGCCGGCGGGAATCTGGTCATGCCCTTCCGCCAGAATCGAAAAAACCTCCGGCTACACCTATCACTTCGGCTTCAACAACGTTCTCTCCGGCCAGAGCACACGAAGTCTTCAGGCAATCCTGAACGCGATCCCTGAAACCGGCGGGCTGTCCATCAGCAAGGGACCGACGGCAACACCGGTCATGATGGACACCAACGATCAGTCCATCGTCTATTTCAGCGCCAAACCTTACAGCCAGAACAAATTCGCACGGCGCCACTCGGGGATGAATGTCATGTATCTTGACGGGCACAGTGCACCGTTGAAACGCGTGTTTGACGAAACAAACCAATACTCGACAGCGCCATTTCTGTTCGGAGAGGTTATTTATCAATGACTGCGGCTCACTTAAAATCATTTGCCAAAGGCTGTCTTCAAATGTGCGGAAAAGTTCTGTTCATTCTGATCTGCCTGTTTTCCGCAGGGGCTCTATCCGCGGAAGATTCTCCGGCCTGGCAGCTGCGGAAACCATTTACCGGAGGTTCCGACAGTGAGATACTTTCAATTCCGGTCAAAAATTTCCCGATCCGTTCCGGCTCGGTAACGGCGCGATTTCGCCTGAACAGCAAACTGATGCCGGAGAAACAGACAGCGACAATCTTCGATTTCATCAGCACACCGGAATACTACGACCGTCTCATGCTTCGCCTCGTGCCGGACAAGACGGGCAGATACATTCTGGAATTTACCGCCTGCGAAACAAATAAAGGACGTTATGCAGGCTACCATGTAACTTATCCCGCAACCGTCAAACCCGGAGAATGGCATACAGCCGGAATCAGTTGGGAAAATGTCAATTCAGGAAGCAACAATGCTGTTTTGAAACTTTATTTTGACGGCGTCCTGGTGGGACAGTTCGCAGATTTTGAATTGAGCATCAAAAACACCGCCGGGCACTTTTATGCCGGAGGAGCCCATAAGCCTTTCCCGAACGGAAGTTCAAAGTGTCTCTCGCTGGAAAAACTGGAGCTTTGGAACACCGCATTGGCGCCGGCGGAATTTTATGCACGGGCGGAACGAAAAATGGAACAATCGGCAGAAACAGCTTTTACTTGTGTGGGGCAGAATACTGGAGCCATAACAACAGACGGCAGTTTTCAGCCCGGAGAATGGGATCAGGCTGTATCCGCCGGACCCTTTGTCTTACGCCGCCTGGGAACAATTGCGCCCTGTAATACCGATCTGCGGATCGCTTATACCAGACACAAGCTGTATATCGGCTGGCAGGCGAAAACCGACGGCATGCCGGTCAGCAAGAGCAGGGAACACGACGGGCCGCTCTGGTATGAGGATTCCATGGAACTTCTTTTTTCACCGGACGGGAAAAAGGTCATCCATTTCATCGGAAACACCAGGAATGCAATCTATGACGAACTGTCGGAGGACGGCGGAAAAAATTACTCAGTGAACTGGAACGGGCAATGGAACTACAAAGCAGGGTACAGGGACAATATATGGACCGGCGAACTGGAAATCGACCTGGCATCCAATGGACTGCCGGAAATCAAACCGGGCGATGAATGGTATTTCAACGCTGTCCGCAACGGGTTCAGCCCGCAGGCGGAAAGCTCATGGAACCTTTCTCCCGAAGGTGACATCCGTTCCGTGGAACGGCTCGGCAAGATTAAATTCACCAACGTTCTGCGAAGCCTGCGTATTGCGGATTTCCCGGAGCTTTTCCCCGGGACGGCACAACTGGAGCTGGAACTTTCCGGAAATGAGAAAGCGGCAGGACACCTTGACGTTGCTTTTGCATTACGTACAGAAAAGCGTCAATGGAAAAGCGTACGGCGTTTCTCAGCAAAAGAAAGCGGAGCGCAGAAATTCACCGTCACGATTCCTGAAAGCGGCAAATATACCGGAGAAATCAGAATCACGAATGAAGACGGCGAAGAAATAGCGCGGCGCCCTTTCAATGCAGAAGCAGCACAGCCGCTGGTTCTGAAACTTGAAAGCGGTTCCCCGATGGAAAGCATAACGGCAGCCGTTGATATCTCACGCGTCGATCTTCCGTATTCTTCCGCATGTCTCAAACTTCTCGACACGAAAGAAAGTGTCTTGCGGGAGATCCAGCTGCGGAGCCGTAAACAGACTTCCGCACTCTCTCTGGACAGCCTGCCGGAAGGCGACTACACCGTTGCAGTCGAACTTGCCGGTGCAGACGGAAAAATCGTCGCGGAACGCCGCAGGAAGTTCCATCGCTATATACAGCCCGATACGATTTCCGCAACTGCCGGAACTCAAACCGCATGGAGAGGCTGGACACCCGTAGTCCGGCAAAATGCCGATTTCCTCTGCTGGAACAGGAGTTACCGTCTGTCCGATACGATTTTCCCCGGGAAAATGATTTCGGCAGGCAGAGATCTGCTGCACGGCGCGCCGGAATTTCAGTATATGCGGAACGGAATCCCCCGAACATTGAAATCAGCCGCTCTGAAAGTTCTTTCCGAATCTCCGGAAAAAGTCATGCTGTCAGTCAGCGGCGGCAATGAGGATGTGCGGGTATCCGGCACCGTCGCAATTGAATATGACGGGGCAGTCATTTAC
>DXVA01000256.1:0-982 GCA_019408975.1 Lentisphaeria bacterium
TTCCTTCTTACTTCAGAGTTCCTTGTTCTTCTGTTCTTACTTCCAGGGTGAAAATGAGAATTTTCACCCTCATAGAGCTCCTCATCGTGGTTGCGATCATCGCGATTCTGGCGGCAATGCTTCTGCCGGCCCTGAACAAAGCACGGGAAAAAGCGCATTCGGTTTCCTGTGTTAACAATCTGAAGCAGCTCGGAGTCGCCGGAGCCTCTTACAGCAACGACTATCAGGAATACATGCTTCCTCTGAGTGGGAAACGGGAAGACGGAAATAACAGATACTGGCCCGAATTGCTTCAGATTCATAAATACCTGCCCTCAACCAGAAGTTTCGACAGGACAAATCCGCTGCCGTCGCTGCGCTGTCCGAACTATGACATCACCCGGCTTTCCGATACTGAAAAAGGATACATGCATGGTTCCACATACGGAATGAACTATTTCATGTATTACGATATCAACCCGTCTATTAAAGTCGCACCGGTACGCATAGGACAGATCAAACATCATTCCAAAGTCGTTTTCCTGGGAGACGGCGCCGATCCAAAACAAATACCTATCTGCGCGATCAATGAAAGATATCTGCGTTACCGTCCCCTGCGCAATCACAACGGGGCATGGAACATTCTGTTTGCCGACTTTCATGTGGAAATGTTCAAAAGCAGGATGTCTTATGAAGACTATACCAATAACCTCATCCTGATGGCACGCCCGGCAAACATCATCTACTGGGAACCTTATCGCGGACGTGTTCCCTGACATTTTCCGGCGGCAGGAAAAATAAATGAGTTTACAGCATATAAATTCCGAAATCAAAATAAAACTCTCAATAATAAGGAGATATGAGTTTCATCATGAAAAGGATTCTGACCGCATTGTTCTGCCTCACCGCGTCGATCTGTTTCTGCGCGGACAACCTGATCGCCAACCCAAACGGAGAAAATGAGTTCAAAGGCTTCTGGAAATCGCCGCGTGCCGGAATCACT
>DXVA01000256.1:992-6406 GCA_019408975.1 Lentisphaeria bacterium
CAGAAGGATTCCGAAAATTTCACAAAACTCATGCAGGTGATCAAACGGCCCCAGGAAGAACTTCAGAACAAAAAAATGATTCTGTCGTTCCAGATACGGCTTGCAAAGATCAGCGGCTCTCTGCAGATTGCAGTGCGCGAAGCATTCGGAAAAAAAGCTCTCTACCACGGACGCATTTTCAAGCGTTATGACGGCGGCCGGGAGTGGCGGAAAATTTCCGTTCCGTTTACGACCCGCGCCAATACGTCTGCGCTGATGTTCTACCTGAGCGCCGGCTACCTTGCGCCGGATGACAGAATTGAAATCAAAGACCTGCAACTCTCGGAACAATAAGGAGTCTCCATGAAAAATCTTCTGTTGCCCGCAATCCTGTTCTGTGCATCACTCTGCTGTACAGCGCTGGAAATTGATCCTGCCAAAGCGGTAATCGTCGCTCCCGGATCAGAAAAACTCGCCGCGGATGAACTGCAAAAACATCTGAAACTCATCACCGGCGTGGAAATCCCGATTCAGGGCAAAGCGGATGCCGGACGATTCGCATTTACGCTCGGCAATCCGCCATCCGATGCCGGGCTCCAGCCGGAGGAAGCCCGCTGGGAGGTCTCCCGGAACGGGGTTCACATTTACGGCGGAACACGAAACGGAACTGCGTTTGCCGTCTACGATTTCCTTGAAAAACAGTTCAAAGTCCGCTGGATCGAACCCGGCGACCGCGGGATTTCCTATCCTGAGATGAAAATGCTCAAGCTGGAGGAGACTTCGGGGCACTGGACGCCGGGACGGCTGGCACAGCGCCGGATACGGCATGAACTTTTCCCATACAACGGTTATCCGTATGACATGCCCGGACAGTTCATCGTTGCCAATCGCGGCTACAACAGCAATCTGCCGAAGGAGATGCACCTCACGAAACAGGAATATGACGCAAAGCTCAAAGAGATCAGGCTGTGGCATCTCCGGATGCGCATGGGCTCCGGGCTGTCGCTGAATTACGGGCACGCTTTTACAAACTGGTGGAAGAAATACGGCAAAACCCATCCGGAATATTTCTCGCTCATCAACGGAAAACGCGGGCCGAAAAACGCAGGAATGCCGGATACCGTAAAAATGTGCGTCAGCAACCCGGAACTCCATAAACAGATCGTCGAAGAATGGCGCAAACGGAATATGCCGAAGTGCATCAACATCTGCGAAAACGACTGGGGCGGCTATTGCGAATGCCCGGAATGCCGCAAGCTGGACATGCCTCCCGCGCCGGGTGCGAAATGGGATGACGACCTGAGTGACCGTTATGTCTATTTTGCAAACAAGGTACTGGAACTGGCATCGCGCCACCGCCCGGATGTCATTGCGACGGCTTACGCCTACGGAGTCTACAAAAATGCGCCGCGCCGCGAGAAAGTCAATCCGCAACTGGTGCTCGGTTTCGTCCCGAGCAAGTTCGACCTCCCCGGTGCGGAAGCCAACTACCGCGCGTGGGCGGAAGCCGGGGCAAAACAGCTCTTCCTGCGTCCCAATGACCATCACGCAATCAGCATCGGACTCCCGACCGGAGGCGAAAAACAGCTTTTCAAAGCATTCAGGCTCGGACTCAAATACGGCATCATAGGGACTGATTACGACAGCTCCCACAACTTCTGGCCGGCAGTCGGAATCGCAGACTACATTCTTGCCCGCGCACATACGCATCCGCAAGACACCTTCGAGCAGCATGAACAGGAATACTATGCGGGATTCGGCAATGCGGCTGAGGAAGTCGGCGAGTATTACCGCTACTGGCGCAGGAATGTATGGGACAGCCGGATTTACCCGGACCGCAGGGAGATCGCGAAACTCGGGCTTTACGGAAATTATCAGCGCGGGCTCATGTGGAACATACACCGTTACTTCCGGCTTTCCGACTTCGACAGAACGGATGCGATTCTCGCGCGGGCGGCGGCAAAGCAGCTCTCAGCGCAGGATCGCAGGCGCGTCGAAATGCTCCAGCTGGCAAACCGTTATTTCCGCCTTTTCTTCCTGGCATGTACCGCAAAGCAGGAGGAAAAGCAGAAACAGGCTGCAAAACTGCTGGAATTCCGTTGCAGACACCACAAAGACCTGATGTTCGACTGGAACCGGATGGCTACGCTGGAGGGCCGTTACGGAGATGTTGCGGGAGTCGCGAAAGCGGACCGGTTCCGCAGTTTCCACGGCTACAAGAGCCTGCCGCTGAAATGGTTCTTCAGCCCGGACCCCGAGAATGCAGGAGTCAAAGAAAAATGGGAGGCATTCCCCATCGGCAAAATCCGTTCCCTGTGGGAACCGGTTCTCACAAACGCCGGCTGGGAACGGCAGAAAAATTCCGGGATGCACCCGAAACTGCAGAAACTGCTTGAAAACTATGACGGCTATGGGTATTACGGACTTGATCTGCGGATTCCCCCGGAATGGAAAGGACGGGAAATCGAGATCTACTTCGGCGCAGTCGATGAATCCGCCTGGGTCTATCTCAACGGGAAAAAAACGGGGGAACGGATTTTCCGGAAAGGCACGCAGGACTGGAAACAACCTTTCTCCATCCCGATCACTCAGGCAATCGACTGGAACAGACCGGTGCAGACACTGGTCGTGCGCGTACATGATTCCGGCGGACAGGGCGGCATCTGGCAGCCATGTTACCTGATCTGCCGTTGACAGTAAACTGCCCCGCCGCAAGCAGCGGGGTATCGGAAAGCCGGAAACAGTATGGTACAGGCGAAATCCCTCCGGCGGCGGTTCCAAACGCTGAAATGAGTGGAGCGCCCGGAGCTCTCGAACTTTTCCAACAGAAAAGTTCTCGCCAGTGAGCGGTTTGGACCGCTCCGGGCGGAGATTTCGCGCGTTGCGCGACCAGCGATTCGCCGCTGGACCACGACAAGGACAGAGCCCTTGACCCGAGAAGAATGCTCACGCATTCTTCCGCTTCAAAATCGCCCCGGCCGGTGGTCGGGGTATGAGATCCCAAAAGAATAAAACATGGAGCAGTGATTATGTTGAAATATCGGAATCTGGAAGAACTTTACAGAAAAACGGAACGGACGATCGTAACCGCACACCGTGGCTTTTCCGGGCGTTATCCGGAAAATACGCTGACGGCAATGCGGGAGGCAGTCAGGGCGGGGGCGGACATCATCGAGTTCGATCTCCGTCCCACCGCAGACGGCATTCCCGTCCTGCTGCACGACCCGACTCTGGACCGGACATCCAATGCGCACGGAAGCCCGGAAGACTACACCCTGCGGGAACTGAAAAAATTCAACTTCTCCTATTTCAAAGGAGGGCATGAGACGGGAAAGCACCTGGAGGAACCAGAATACCCGGAGATGCAGATACCGGCTTTCGAGGAAGTCCTGTCCGAACTCAAAAACGAAGTTTTCATGAATATCCAGCTGACCCGCCCGTCAGACTCGTTTCTGAAAACCGTCTGCGATCTTTTCAGACGGTATGACATGTATGAAACCGCATACTTCGTCACGGACAACTATGACGATTCACTTCGGGTGCGCGCCATTGACCCGGAAATCGAAACCTGTCCGCGCAACAGAAAGATCAAGATGGACACGGCGGAACTGGAACGGCAGAAGAAATTCGGAACCAGAATCATTCAGCCGGTCGCGGCGGACATCACGCCGGAATTCTGCCGGAAGGCGGAAGAACTCGGGCTCCATGCGAATATGTTCTGTTCCAACACTGATGCAGACAACCGCCGTTTCATTTCCTGGGGGCTCCGCGGTATCATGACCGATTACACGGACATCCTGTTCGAAAGCATCAATGCGATGAAAAACGGAAAGTGACAGAACATGCTTTCTGATTTTCCTTCTCCGTGCGGACGCGAAACGTGGAACTTTCTTGAGGAGCTGAAACAGCCCTTCGAATACCGGGTACAATGGACCGGGAATGCGGAACCCGGCAGGCATGAAATTGACCTTCGGCAAGGTGTCCGTTTTCAGCCGGAATTCCCCAACGGCGGTTCACTGGAAACCGTCAATCGCGTATTCCGTTCTTTTCTGGCAAAACTGCCGGAAGGATGTTTTCCGATCAGAACCCTGCAATGCGGGGAACTCTCCGGCGAAGATTACAGGTTTCGTGTTTCTGAAAAAGAAATCTGCATCGAAGCCGGGGAAGCGGAAGGAATCCGGCGCGGCATCTATGCGTTCATCGATGAACTGCGGGGAAACCGGGGAACGTTTATGGAAAAGGGGGAACGGACGTTCCGGCACTGGCTCAAGAACAGAATTTCACGCTGTTTTTTCGGCCCGATCAAACGGGCGCCGTTCTTCCGCGACGAACTCATGGACGAAATGGATTATTATCCGGATGAATATCTCAACAGACTCGCCGGAGAAGGCGTCAACGGATTATGGCTGACGATCGCATTCCGCGACCTTTGCAGGACGTCGTTCTGCCCTCCGTCTCCGGATCGGGACAGACGCCTCGCAAAACTCCGGAAGACAGTCGCCCGCTGTCTGCGCTACGGAATCAGAACTTGGGCGTTCTGTATCGAACCCATCGGGCTCTTCCCCGGCGACATCCTGCTGGACAGACATCCGGAACTGAAAGGCGCGCCGACATGGGACCGTTTCGCGTTCTGCCCCTCCACGGAGCCGGGGCGGCAGTATATCTATGAATCGGTCAAAGACCTTTTCACACAAGTTCCGGAGCTCGGCGGAATCCTCAACATCAGTTACGGGGGGCGCCCGACCACCTGCCTGAGCAGCGCAAACGTAGTCAACGAATCTCCCGTCAGATGCCCTCGCTGTGCGGCAGTTCCGAAATGGGAAATCCTGTCCCGCAGCCTGAACGCCATGCGGCGCGGAATGCCGGAATCGGCGCAATTGATCAGCTGGCTCTACATGGCACGCCCGACCAGCCGGTCCGAATGGGTGTTCCAAATTGCGGAGCACACACCGGAAAATGTAATCCTGCAATATAATCTGGAATCCAATGGAACGAAAATGCAGCTGGGCAAACCGAGGAAAGGCGGAGACTACTGGCTCTCTTATACCGGGCCGTCGCAGGATTTCCGGCAGATTGCCGGACGGGCGGCAGAAGCCGGAACCGCATTGTCCGCCAAAATACAGGTGGGCTGTTCCCATGAGGTCGCAACCGTTCCGTTTGTTCCCGTTCCCGGACTTCTTTACAGGAAATACCGGGAAATGAAACTCTGCGGCGTATCCTCCGTCATGCAGTGCTGGTATTTCGGCAACTATCCCGGACTCATGAACCGGGCCGCCGGAATGCTGGCGCGCGAAGACTTTGCAAATTCGGATGAAGACGATTTTCTGGTGCGCCTTGCCCGTCCGGAGTGGGGGGAAAAAGCACCTGCCGTCGCAGCGGCATGGAAAATGTTCGGGGACGCCTATGAAAATTATCCGCTGGACAATATGATGCAG
>DXVA01000257.1 GCA_019408975.1 Lentisphaeria bacterium
GGAGTTTCCCAACGTCCCTGCGGGTGGAGATGTGAACCGATGTTCGGGTGGAATCCCAGAGACAGTCCGTGAAGAAGATCGCTGACGATTCCGTCTTTACTGCGGATTCCGCCAAATTCTCCCCACTCAGAAAAACGTGCGGTCATATTGACCAAAAACGGATATCCCAATGCTCTTGCATGCCGTGCTGCCAGCGGCAGATAATCATATCCCCAGTTCGAACTTGCAGGCAGACATTCCAGATCAATATAAGTTCCGATCCCTTTCTGTTCTTCATATCCCAGTCCATTGAAATACAGTAACGGGGCCGGAACATATTCCATGACTGCTGCGGCAATTTTTTCGGCAAAGTCGACGGATAGTTGCTTTCCGTAAAACCGGCGGTCATCTGCATTGCCGGGGTCCAGGCCGTTCCGGCGCATTGACTGAACACATCGGGAACAGACACAATTATGGCTGAATCCGAAACAGTCGATGAAAAAACCGTCCGGATGATATTTCGCGCCAATCTCCCGGATCATTGCCAGAAAATGCTCCGCATAGTCTGAATTGAAACACATCAATCGTACAAATGGAGAACCCTTATCCTGAAGAATTCTGCCGTCCGGATTGATCCGCAGCCACTCCGGATGCCGAATGCCTTCTTCCTGGCTGATTCCCCCATTAAGGTAAGCCGAAACACCCAACCCCTTTTCCCGGCAAGATTTCAGCATATCTCCAAAAAAGTCATTTTTCAGGCCCGGATGTCGGATGCCTATATTTGTATCATAGTAACAGAACCCCTGATTGCATCGGGCATGAAGTGTTACATAGTCCACGCTGCATTCTGCCAATTCGGAGGCGAACTCTTCCGGAGCAAGAGCTCCTCCAATTTTGGGACATGCCGGGTCTGTATGAAAATCGTAAAAAACACCTCGCTTAAAACATTTCATATGAATCAGTCCTTTCTCTTTGACCTCATTCTCAATTCGCAGACAAGCGGAAAACCGCGTAATGTCTCATTTATATTTCCAGCCGCGATAATGAAAACGCATGGATATATTTCCGGATTCCGGCGTGCAATGAGCTTCCATGATCTGCATATAGGTAATATTTTCCACATGACCATCCATGAATACCGTATTGGTTTTCCCTTTGGCTGCTGCAGCGCTGACTGAAGTGCCTGCCGACTGTGCCCTCGGCCTGGGGTCTCTGGTTCCATGCCGGAACCCGATGTAGTCCGATCCCGGCAGGATATAGCCATTATAACCTGTATAGAACCAATCCAAAGCCAAATAAGCCTGGGAAGCGCTGAGGATGACACTCAAACGGTGGGTTGGCACAGTTCCGCAGAGAAATGGATTTAACCCGTAAGATATCCACTTCGAAGCCTGCTCCTGAATCTCACTCGGACACTGGAATGAATGCTTTGCCTTTGCGACCCGCTCATTTTCGGGATACCATTGATAAGAAGCTCCGTATTTGATCCTGTTTTCTCCATAACCGGAAAGAGTTCCGTACCAAAGTTGATCATACCAGTTGCTAGTTGCCGGAAGACAATTCCGATAGGATATGATCCAATCATTGTTGGATGAACTGTAATTGTCGGAGGCCAGCCCTATCGTCCTCAGATTATTCTTACAGGTAATTCCCCGGGCAACTTCTCTGACTTGATTCAGTGCGGGCAGCAGCATACTCAGCAATATAGCGATGATCGCAATTATAATTAAGAGTTCTATCAAAGTAAAAACTTTCATTTTCATACTGGAAGAAAGAACCGAATCGGACAGGAATCTTTTTCTCATGATTGCACCTCTTTCTGTATCTTGAATTTTATTGTTTCAGAAAATACCGGTCGGCGAAATCCATATAGAATTTCCAGTCAAGGGGAGTGACGTCATGACTTCCCGTCCGGATATGATAGCCGATTTCCCTGCCGATGGAAACATCGGAGGGGGGAAGTCTGCCCGGATCAAGTCCCCTGCATTCCGCGCCGAAAAGCCGGTAAACCTCGGCGGCAGCGGCGGCGGACAGATACTCTCCCTTCGGATCGGAGTGCAGATCGTCCGTGGCGCTGGCGACATAAACCGGCCGCGGCGCGGCGAGGGCAATCAGAAAATTCTGGTCGAACGGAAGATTTTCTTCATGATTCCGGTAACGCTGGAACGCAGAACTGAACCAGTAGGTTCGCCAGAACAGCAGGAAGTCGATGGTTTCTCCGAAAATGCGCCGGGAAAGAGACGCGCCGCCGCATCCCGATTCATTGGAAATGACCATTGCGAAGCGCGGATCGACGGCACCTGCCCAGAGAGCCGTCTTCCCGAGACGGGAGTGTCCGTGGACAATCACCCGTTTTGAGTCGATCTGCGGTTCATGTTCAAGACAGTCCAGCGCCCGGGACAATCCCCACGCCCATGCCCCGATCGCACCGAAGTCCCGTTCCTGCGCCATCAGTTTTTTCCGGGGAAGGAACAGGCTGTAAATGCTGGATTGGAACGCTTCCGGCGAATCGTAAAAGATCTCGCTGATACACAGTGTCGCTCCGGCATACCCCCGTTCCACAAGTCCGCGGAAATTCCAGAAATCCGTCTGTGCTCCGCGTGTTGACTCATCCGGCGGCTCAGTGGCGAATGCCTCATGCGTGGACCAGTTTACGACCGGCTCCTGCGTGATTCTTATCTCTTTTTCCGAAGTTGCCGCGTGATTTCCGCGTCCGTTGAGCCCGAGAAACACGGGAACCGGAGCCTTGATCTTTTTCGGGCAATAGAGCAGCAGGTCAAAATATTTGCTCCATCCATGATTCATTTGGCAGTGAATCCTGATTTCCCTGCGTATTGCAATGCCGCCGAAAGCGTTTCTGTTTTCGGAGATCGTCTCAAAATACATCCTGTCCGGTCGCGGCGGCATCCAGCCGTACATCTCGTCACGGAAAAGGTTCAGTAGTTCGGGGCGTCGGAAGTTCATCCACTCAAAAGCGTTCCGGATGGTTCCGCCGTCTGCGGTCTTGAGCGGCGAGGGAATCTCGCAGGGAGGAACTTTGCTCTCATCCGTATTGTAAATGCCGTTGTAAGGCCTGTCGGAAATTTTCATTTTACTTCTCTTTCACCCGTTGTTCCATTTTTGTTTCCGTTAACTATTATAATGGAAAAGCAAGGGGTTGAAAATAGCATTTCTGGACATTTGTTGTCCTTTCTGGTATTTTTCCTTTTTTTCTGCTTGCCATCTTTCCGCGGGACACTATATTGAAAAAAGAAGAAAGGCGGAGCATCATGGGATATTTTGACGATCTGGAAATTGTTCAGGCGACGCATAAGATTTTCGGTTACCATGTTTCAAAACCGATTGACCCGCCCTATCTCAGCCTCTGTCTTCTGCGGAAAGGCGAATTGATCGTGATGAAGGACGGTGCGAAACGGCACCTGAAAGCGCCGTTCATCTTCTGGGCGCTTCCGGGGCACGTCTATCAATTCGTTTCCGTGGAGGCGAGAAGCCGCCGTGAAACAATCTGGCTTGATCTGGGCGGCCTCCGCGCCCGGCGCATCCGGCTGGGACTGGAGGAACTGGCATCCGCCGGCGGGCTGGGACTGCCGCTTTCCAACTGTATGGGGATGGCTCTGCTCATGCTCAGGATCATCAATCTGAACCGGCATGGGGAGAATTTGATCCGGCACAGGCTGATTGTTTATGTGGAGGAACTGATCGGTCTGATCCATGATGAAGCCGTCTGCGGCAAAGAGATGAATCATGACTGCGCCCTGATTCTTGAGGCTGCTGAACAGTTCAAGCGGAATCCGGCAATAAAATATGACTTGCAGGAGGTTGCCCGGACACATGCAATGTCTTATGATACGTTCCGCAAAAAGTTTAAATTCTATATCGGGCAGGCGCCTCACGAATTTCTGCTCAACTGCAGGATAGAGCTTGCAGTCGAACTGATGCGCAGGCATGAAATCTCAATCAAGGAAATTGCTGACTCCTGCGGCTTTGCCGATATTTCCAGTTTCTCCCGGATGTTCCGGAAACGAAGCGGGCTTTATCCGAGAGAATTCCGGAAAAATATGTCAGAATCCTCCCTCTGAATCAAAAAGCAGATCGATACTGCGGGCATCGTGGGGATTGATTTTCCAGAAAGATCAACTCTTTTCCATTTTTGCCATTTATCTCATGCCGCCGCATGGATATCTTATAAGAAACAGGAAAAGGAGTTTTATTATGGTTTACCGCATCTGGCGTTCGCCCTACAGCAGTTTCGGCGGGACATCCGCAGAGTTTCCGGATGACAGAACGGACGAAACATACACCGCACCGGAGCATTATAAAGACGAACTTCTCCGGGAGATCGCCGCCAATGGATTCAACGGCATCTGGATTCATGCGCATTTTGCACATATCACGCATACGGACGTGTTTCCCGAATCGGGAGTTCACGCCGGGGAACATCTTGAGAGGCTTTCCGGATTGATCGAAAGAGCGGAAAGACATGGAATCAAGGTATTTCTGTATGGTCAGCCTCTGCGGAGCGTGCCGGAATCGGATCGCCGTTTCTGGAGGAATCATGCGGAATGCGCCGGACAGACGGAATATCTTACCGAGGAGAATACAGTAACAGGAATCCGTCGCAGATATCAGACGGTTGCACTGTGTTCCTCCGTGGATGCTGTAAAGTCTTTTGTGGAAGAATCCGCCGCACAGATCGCGGAAAAACTTCCGGGGCTGGGAGGTGTGATACTGATTACCGCAACGGAATTTCCCGGTCATTGCTACCAGCGCAGGCATAAAGTGAATCCGACAGCCTGCTATCCCCTGATCGAATGCCCCCGCTGCCGGAAACGTGAACCGTGGGAGGTGGCCGCCGAGCTCATTACGCTGTTCCGGAACGGAATCCGCCGTCGTTCCGCCGATATTTCGGTGGTCGCATGGAACTGGAGCTGGCAGGAGTGGCTGCCAGCGCCGTGCCGCCCCCTGCTGGAACTGCTGCCGCGTGATGTCATCGTAATGGCAGATTTCGAGCGGGGAGGAGTGATTGACCTGCCTGAACGTCCCGGTTTTGAAATAAATGAATACTCCCTGCTTTATCCGGGGCCGTCGGAATCTTTCCAGAATACATATCATGCGTGCGGGGAACTGGGATTGAATGTGATGAGCAAGCTTCAGCTTGGCGCCACCCATGAACTCGGCAGCGTGGTCTCCCTTCCGAATATGGTCAATATACGGAAAAAAGCGTTATGGCACAGGACACATCCCGATGCAGGATACATGGGCTGCTGGAATTTCGGCAATTTTTTCAGTGCGAACACTTGCGCATTCAACTGGTTCCTGAACCACCGGGCGTCATCCGGCGAAGAAACGGAACTCAGGGATTTTGCAGAGTTTTACTTTCAGGGATGCGACAGCCTCCTTATTTACCATGCGTGGCGTCTCTTTGAATCCGCAATGCGGCATCTGCCGTTCTGCATCGGACCACTTTATTACGGCGTTCAGACTTATGCTCCCGCCTATACAGACATCTACCGTCCCGGACCGCTGGAAGGAACTTATGCGGGATGTTCCTACCTCCGGACAAAAGAACGGGGCGACGATCTCTCGCCGGCATGCGAAATGCATCATCATGAGTTTTCTCTGACGGAGCTGGCGGGAGCCTATGCGAAGACGGCTGCAATCTGGAATTGCGGTGTATCGCTTCTGGAAGCAGGCTTGAAAGGCTGTGACGACAAAGGCGAGCTGGGCAATGCAGTCATTTGCGGGATGTGCTGGGCAAGCACTGAAAATGCATACCGCGCGTATGCTCTGCGGAAAGACTGGAGTCCTGAAAAAATCCACGAGTTCCGGCATATCGTAAATTCGGAACTGGATGTATTGATGACGGCGCTGCCTTATGTTGAAAATGATGTCAGGCAGGGATTCCACTGCGAAGCCGGATACCGGATGTTCGATCCTGAGTTGATACTCAGAAAGATAAAAACGCTTCAACGATGGCGGGAAGGCGCATGAACCACTTCATACAAATTTAATAGCTTTCTTTCGTTTTTTTCTGTTGCTTTCTTTCCTTTTTGACCGTCAAAATACTGCGAAGGTCTACCGTTTCCCGAAAGTATCTCCTGAGCTGATTTTGTTATTAAAAGAAAAATGAGATCAAATGGAGTGAGGCGGTTCATTTTGCCTTGTATGGAGATTCGTGCCGTTGTCATAAAGCAGAGTGACAAGGGGTATATTGTATGAAAACCATCTATGGAAACGAGTTCATTTGGAAATTCATTGCATTGGATTTACCATTTCAGGAGATATGGCTTTCCGGCAGTGGGGAGCATTCCTGCCGATATGGACCGGCATTGCACATGATGGCAGATTTTTTTGGCTTTTTTTCAGTGCCGTCCCATAGATCTTTGAAATAGTCATTTTTACCACCTTATTT
>DXVA01000258.1 GCA_019408975.1 Lentisphaeria bacterium
TGTATTATACGGAAAAGGAGAGACCATCTTCTTTTCCGGCAGCATGCGCATGTTATTAATTCTGAGGGATGCCTGAGTTTGTTTTATCCGCGACTCTGCAATATGGCATCATGTACCGCCCCGAAGGCCGGAATTTGTTTCAGTAAGCAAAAATCCCATTCTCCTTCTGGCTTTTCAGCCGTTTCGAAAGCGACCCCTCATCGTATTGCCTGAACGAGTTTAAATTCACCGGCTATTCCTGTATCACTCCCTTCCATTGCCCCCAATGGTAAACAATAGCGTTTCAAGTTTCAAAATTTTTCTTTTATCCTGTTGTTTTTTTCAAAATAACTGCTATATTCAGGTTTCATCAATGGTTGACGCAATCATATATGAAAGGGTTGAAAATGGCGTGCCGCAGCTCTGCGCAGTTACGAAAAAGAAATTGCAATCTGGTCCGAAAGACCATGCCGGGACGCGAGTTCTGGATCAGGGAAACACTGGCTGCCTCCACCGGTTTGAGTCAGGCGACTTGCCACGGCATTCTGATGGAAATGCTGGCCGCCGGGGAAGTGCAGGAACTTCCTCCGGAGGCATCCGAATGCGGACGCCCCGCCAGGCGGTTCCGTTACAATATGGACTATTCCCGGTTTGGTTTTGTCCGGCTTCAATCGCAAAACCGGCAGAAAAGCGTTGCCGTCCGAATCACCGATGCGGCTGGAAGAACCGTTCAGGAGGAACATTTCGATGTGAATGAACTTCCTCTCGCCCGTCTGCTGGAAATCATGGAATCAGTTCTGGACGGATACTCCAGCCTCTGCGCACTGGGACTTTCCTATCAGGGCGTGGTGCGCGATGGAAAAACCGGCGGCTGGAGCTGTATGGAGGAACTGACCGGACTTAACCTTGCAGCAGAAATACGAAAACACTTCACCGTGCCGCTGGTAATTGAAAACGATGTGAATCTGGCGGCGTGGGGGTATTTTCAAACCCATGCTTCCGAAACAGACTCTCTGGCCTATATCGCCTTTCCCAAAGCGAACCTGTTCGGCTGCGGGCTGATTTCGGACGGGCGGCTGCTGCGCGGCAGCAGGGGTTTTGCCGGAGAAATTCTCTATATTCAGAATCTGACCTGGGAGGAACAGCGCCGGCAGCTCAATCGTCCGCGGGGAAGAGCTGACGTCGTCCTCCAGCTGATCCGTCCGCTGACGGCGCTGTTTGACCCTGAACGGATCGCCATTTCCGGAGAGGAACTCCCGAAAGAAGATATTCTGTATATCCGGGAGCAGTGCCGGACCATGCTGCGAAGTGATTTCCTGCCGGCACTTTATTTTCTGCCGGATTATGCGGAGGATAATTTCAAAGGGCTGTTCGATCTGGTCCTCCGGGAGTTTTACCGTTCCATCGAGACGGGATGCCATCCACTGATAAAATCTCATTCAAATGGAGGAGTGATAACATGAAAATCTTTGTTCTGACGGGAAGTCCCCACAGAAACGGAACATCCGCATTGCTTGCCGACCGTCTGACAGCCGGAATGCGGGATGCCGGGCATGAAGTTTTCCGGTTTGACGCCGCTTTCGGCAGGGTTCATCCCTGCATCGGCTGCGACAAGTGCGAATGCGGCAGCAGACCCTGCGTATTTCAGGATGATATGGCAAAGCTCTATCCGAAACTTCTGGAGGCCGACCTGATCGCCTTTGTCACGCCTCTCTATTATCACGGAGCTTCGGCGCAGATCAAGATGGCGATTGACCGTTTCCATGGTATTGACAACCTGCTGCGCAGCCGTGACAGAAAAGCTCTCCTTGCCGTGACCGCCGCAGATGATAACGACCACATCATGCGCGGAGTCGTCGCAACCTATGAGGAAACTCTCCGCTACCTCGGCTGGCATGATTGCGGGCGGCTTCTGGCAAAGGGGTGTTATACACTCGCAGATATCGAGAAAACAGATTACCCTGAAAAAGCATATCTGCTCGGCAGGAATTTGTAAGCGATATCCGGCTTTACGGAAAGTTTTCAAGGTTGATTGATGAAACAAATATAACAAAAATGGTAATATGAACAGACGTGACTTCTTAAAAAACACGCTGGCCGTTGCCGCGCTCGGAACGGCTGCCGGGCTGTCCGGGCAAACGGGAATTGCACAGAACCAATCAGACCATGCAACACGGAAAGGAAAAACGAAAATGAAACACAAATGCAAAATCACGGTCATCAAAAAAGAGTGCTATCCGGAATTGCAGAAGCGGTATCTTGCCGATCCGAAATCCGGTCCATGTCCTTTCTTTGAAGTCGGGCAGGAATTCCTTCTGGAAGGAAATGATTTCTTCCGTATGATGAACGGCAGATTCTGCGCAGAGGCATGGGATGCCGTCAGCCGGTATGTCTATGCCGCATTGCAGGGCGGGTCGATCATGAAGGGCTGGACGAACGATGAAAAAGTGATGATTGCCTGCTGCAACGACGGAACCCGTCCGGTGGTTTTCAAGATCGAACGCATTGATGTGGAGGAGCCGGATTCTTCCGAAGATTCAGAAAACAGCCGGCAGCAGTAAAGTCGCAGAAAACCCAATGCCGGCGGTGGCGCTCTCTTTCATCACTGCTGTTCCGCACTTGTCACAACGGTCAAGGTGTGCAGCATTTATCATTGTCCTCTAACAGCCCCGTTCCTCTTTACTAAAGGGTAATCAGGGGACAACGGCAGGAGTACCTGATATCTACGCGGAGCTCATATATTCAACTAACAGAGCCCCCCTATAAGACCCAGAAGAATCACCTCCGGATGCATCGCCAACACTCCAGCAGACGTGCTCCGGCGTTTTTTTTCGCCGGAAAACCGGGTCACATCCCGGTCGGCAAGGTGTGTCACACCAGGTCGTTCCAACGCTTCCGCAATCCGAACTTGCCACCTCTGCTGGCGGCAACTGCAGGTGATGAGGCCGAAAGCGACATCTTCCCGGACTGTCTGTGAAAAAGCTGGTCGTCTGAATTCCGAAAGATCATTCCGATCCGGCGTCGAACAGCAGTCAGATTTTTTCCTTTGAGCTCCGTTCCGTCAATAACGACAGCACCGGGAACGGCGGGAACGAGTCCAAGGACAGTCCCAAGTATGGCGGATTTTCCCGCGCCACTCGCTCCGAATACGGCGATTGCGGAAAACCAATCTGAATCCCATAAACAGGTTGCATCCCCGGACCAGCAAGCCGCCGTCGGCGAAAAAACAGCGCCTGAACCAGCAGGATGCCCGCCATCACGATAAACGCCGAAGCTGACCCCAGCAGGGCTGCCAGCAGCACCGTACCTTCCGATATGTTCGCTTGAACCTGTACCTGGAGGGATTCCATCTGATCTTGCACAGGAAAATCATTCAAACAAACGACTGTAAAATTTTCGTTTGAACTCCTCATATTTCATGCCGGTGTATTCCGCATAAAGTCTGCGGCAGATATGGTCGGCAGGATAGTTCACCATGTCCAAACCGTCATTAACGATATTCCAAACAGTTTCCGCGGCTTCTTCCGGTCCCGGAAATTCATCATTTCCATCCAGAAGATATCTCAGTTGTCGTTCTGCAGCCTCTTCATATCCGGTTCTATCATTCAATGGAGTTTGAAAATTGGTTTTTGTACCGCCGGGAATCAATGCCGCGACTTTGATGCCGAATGGCTTCAATTCATAATAAAGAGACTCTACCATTCCCTGCTGAGCACGTTTTGCCGCTCCGTATGCTCCATCGCGCGGCAACGCGATGATTGCTGCAAGCGAGGTCGTAGTTATGACAACCCCAGCTTTGCGCCGCTTGAAATGTGGAATAAATTGTTGAGTAACCAGCATTGTTCCAATCACATCAGTATCGAAAAGTTTGCGAATATCATTTTCTGGAATGGCCTCGAAACGAGCCATAAGTCCATATCCCGCATTGTTGAAAAGCACATCGACATCATATTCCGTCAAAACTTTTTTACAGGTCTCGCGAATCTGCGCGGAGTCAGTTACATCAAGCGGCATAACCGCAACATTCGGATATGAAGCAAATATATCTGCCCTGGCAGGATTACGCATGGTAGCGATTACTCTCCAGCCTTGATTTGAAAAATAAACTGCAGTTTCACGACCAATTCCGGAAGAAGCGCCGGTGATGAAAATTGTTTTCATGGATGATCTCCTTTCCTTATCCATAAGTTCAGTTGCTGACGTTTTGCAACAGAGAGCCTGTTTCACTGGTTTCCTGGTATTTTTTTGGTTCCGATCCGTTTCTCATAAACAGGTTTGGCAATTCCTGCTTGTTGAGCAGCGGCGAAACTTTTCAGCATCCACGCCATATTCCAGAAGAAAGATTTTGTCGTCCCGGTTATTTTTTCACTATACTCTGCTTTGCCCATTCGACGATTTCCGTCTTTTCCTTCTCTACGCGGCTGTCACGAACCGCCAGAGCATCGCGGAATGCCGCATCCGACACAAGTTTTTTCATGTCGGAGACACAGGCGGCAAGATTACCGCCATTGTTTTCAGAAAATTACGCCGGTTCATCGGACCTCCCTGTCATTTAGATTTCCCGCCTCTGTTTTTAAATATAATCTTTACAGTTACTCTAAGTCAATAGCCTTGTGAGAAAAAAATCAAAAAATATTTTTGAACTCAAAATCCATGCTTGCGATCTCCTGATCTGTTCTTCAAGGCCAATGTGATGTCGGCGGCATCCGGCTCTCTACACATTTCTGCCGAACTGATATGCCTGCTCGGAGTATTTCGTATGGTTGACGGCGCCGACCGGCCAGACGCCGGAGGCGATGATCCGTCCGGCATCGGTCCAGCACCTCGCGGAAAAATACGGTTTTCCAGACGCCGAACTTCAGATCGGCGAATGGCACTTCATGAACCGGAGTTTTGCGGCGGTGCGAGCCTATGACAATACATCGGAAATCTATCTCTCCAATGACGGCATCAACGGGACGGAAAGCGCGGTATTTGCGGCATCCGCACTGATCGGCTGGCAGGACACGCCGCTGGACATGGCGTTTTATTATGCGGGCACCAACAGCGCATTCGGACTCTTCCGCTGGGACAGGGTGCCGCATAAAACCTACTATGCCATGGAGGCGTTCGGCGAGCTTCTGCGCTGCCCGCACCGGGTGGAAACCGTATCGGACTGTCCCGATGCGCGCCTTCTTGCGGGAATTGACGGCAATGGAAATGCGCTTGCCCTGCTCGCCGTCTTCCGCAGCTGCCGGATTGAACATGAGATCGAGTTTTCCGGGCTGGATGCCGCCGGGATCACTGTTCAGGTGCTGGACTATACGCACAAACTGGAACCTGCAGTATTTGTCCGGAACGACAGGACTCTCCGAATCCGCCAGGACGGATCATCGGCGCTTTACCTGATTCGTTTCCAGAGCGCGCTCTGATCCGGAATCCTGGAAATACGGAAAGAATTCCATGCAGGGATACAGAAAAAATACAGAATACAACCACATAACAGAAAGGCCCATTCATGAGAAAACGGAGAAAATTCACCTTGATCGAGCTCCTCATGAGGAAAAGTAATAAAAGTAGTAAAATTGGTATTTTATTCCGTCAGCAGGACAGGGCAGGACGTTGTCATTCCCCTGATCTTACTTCTTCTTTCTTCATTCGATTGTTGAATTGTTCGCTTGTTCGCTTGTTCAAATGTTTCCTTACTTCTTCCTTTCGTGTTCCCTGTTCCTCTGTTCTTACTTCGAGGGTGAAAATAAGAAAATTCACCCTGATCGAGCTCCTCATGAGGAAAAGTAATAAAAGTTGTAAAATTGGTATTTTATTCCGTCAGCAGGACAGGGCAGGACATCGCCAGTCCCATGGTCTTCCTTCTTCCTTCTTCATTCAATTGTTGAATTGTTCGATTGTTCGATTGTTCAAATGTTTCCCCGTTCCTTCTTACTTCAGAGTTCCCTGTTCTTCTGCTCTTACTTCGAGGGTAAAAATAAGAATTTTCACCCTGATCGAGCTCCTCATCGTAATTGCAATTATCACTATTAGATGACCCCGTATTTATCTTTTGTTATATGTTGATTATTATATAGTTGCGATATATGAATCTTCATAGAACTCCAGTTTTTCTGTTATTTCCGTATTTTTCTATTTTGAGTTGAAAATGTTCATGAGATATCATTAAATATTGCATCTGAAGCAAGTTTCTGCAAGTTGAAAAATGAGCTTGAAAATGGACTTTTTCCAGTCTGATGCGCGCAGTTTTATACTTGCTCGCATGAAGGTCATGAGCTGTTCTTGTCCTTTTCCGTCAGTCGGGTTATGGTGACGGAAAAGAACAAGAACAATCATGTCAGGAGAACTGGAAAAATGAAGAACAAACACAGCCATCCCATAGGAAAAGAAAAAGTTGAAAGATGATGGTTCTGGATGCAA
>DXVA01000259.1 GCA_019408975.1 Lentisphaeria bacterium
GCTCTTGTCCCCGCTCTCTACGGCGGTGCGGCAGACCTTGCACCCTCCACGAAAACGGATCTCAAGGGCGTTCCCTACTTCTCGCCGGAAAACAGAGCCGGACGCAACTTCCATTTCGGAGTCCGCGAACTCGGCATGGGCTTTATCGCGAACGGCATGGCGCTTTTCGGCGCGGCAATCGCATATTCCTCCACCTTCTTCGTGTTCTCCGACTTCATGAAACCGGCAATCAGGCTTGCCGCGCTCCAGAAACTGCCCGTGATCTACGTGTTCACGCACGACTCTTTCTTCGTCGGAGAAGACGGCCCCACCCACGAACCGATCGAACAGCTCGCAATGCTCCGCACCATCCCCGGCATGACGGTCATCCGCCCCGCCGAGGCAATTGAGTGCGCACATGCGTGGGCTCATGCGATTACGGCGAAATCTCCGGTCGCATTGATCCTGACCCGTCAGGATCTCCGCCCGCTCTGCGAATGCGTCCGCCCGAAAGTCGCGCTTGAAAAAGGCGCATATGTCGTCTCCTGCGAAGAGGGCTTCGAATACATTCTGATCGGAACAGGTTCCGAGCTCAATCTCGCACTTGACACCGCCGAAGAACTCCGCAAAGCGGGCAAAAAAGTCCGCGTGGTCTCCATGCCGTCCTGGGAACTTTTCCTGAAACAGGACAAGGCTTACAGAGACTCCGTCCTTCCGCCGTCCTGCAAAAAGCGCGTTTCCATCGAAGCCGGTTCCACGTTCGGATGGGAGAAGTTCATCGGCGACGAGGGACTCGCAATCGGTCTGGATCACTTCGGCGCATCCGCACCGTATAAGGTTCTCACCGAGAAATTCGGATTCACCGTTCCCGCCGTGATCGAGAAGATGAAGGCGCACTTCAACTTCTGATCACAGCCGGACTTTTAACAGAGACGAAGGACCTGAAGGATGAATGCATTGTCCTTCAGGTCTTTCCGGTTTTCAGGCATTTCATGGATAATACGAAGAAAATACAGACAGCCCTGATCTGCGTGACTGCGGCGGCAATCCTGATCCGCCTGCTGTATGCGATTCCGGGAATCATGAACCCGGAACTGGTCATGCGGACCGATTCCGCCACTTATCTCGGGCCTGCACTCTCTCTGCTGCACGACGGAACTTACAGTACGGCGGCGGGAAGCGGAATCCCTGCGCTGGTCAGGACGCCGCTCTACCCCCTGTATCTGGCAGGACTGCTCGGAATCAGCGGGCACAGTCTCGGATTCTGCGTATTCGTTTCGGCTTTGCTGGGGGGGCTGATTGCAATTCCCGTTTTTCTGTCCGCGCGTCTCTATGCTTCATGGAAAGCCTCGCTTGCGGCGGCAGTTCTGTTCGCGTTGAATCCGACCGCCATAGCCGTTGCCCCGATGTTCATTTCCGATACGCTGTTCTGTTTTTTCCTGGCGTTTCAAATCTTTTTCTTCCTGAAATTCATCAGGACGCAGCGCCTTGTCTTCCTGCTTGCGTCAGTCATAATTGCCGCATTGGCGCTGTTGGTCCGCCCGCTGAATCTGTTCTGGATCATTCCCTGCCTTTTCGTGGTCTGGTGCATCAGGGGAATGCCGTGGAAGAAAAAACTGCGGGGCTCCCTGCTGTCCCTGTTCCTTTTTCTCTGCATTCTTTCGCCCTGGGTCATACGCAACCATCACCACGGCGCGGGCTGGAGAATCGACGCCGTATCTGCGGATACGGCTCTGCACAACCGTTCCGCGCTGGAAAGCCGCCTGACCGGAATTCCGGGCGAGGAACTGCGGAACCGTTACCGCGCGGAGGGGGAAGCGGAATTCAAGGCGCACCCGGAAAAATACCGGACGCCTTCTGCACGGTTCTCCTACTTCGAGGGCAGACTCGCAGAGATGATCAAGGCACACCCCTTCCGCTATTTCGCCCTGCATGTCCGCCCGGTGGTACTGATCCCCGACGCGGCAAGTTTCTTTGAAAATCTCGGGCTCACACAGACAGGGCGCGGGACATGGGACGTCATCAACAGACAGGGCATCATTGCCGGAATCCGCCACTATTTCAACGGCAATTACCTGCTTCCATGTCTGCTGGCTCCGCTCCTGCTTGCGGCGGCGCTCACTTACCTGCCGGCGTTTTATGCCTTGTTCTGCGCACTCCGGGAAAAGGATTGGATGATGCTCCTGCTTTTTCTCCTGCTCGCGGAATATTATCTTTTCATGACGGGCCCCGTGGCGATGCCGCGCTACCAGCTCGCCGCCCTGCCCTTTCTCTGCGTCATGGCAGCCTGTGCCGCCGACCGCTTTCTGAACCGCCCGGTCAATGAGTCAGGCAGCGGATCACTTTCTCCCAGAGGCTCAGAGGACGCTTCAGCGAATAACGGGTGCAAAATCTGACGTTCATGGTTCTGTCTCCTTGTTTAAGTTTACAGAAGACACAATACATCCGCCAGCTGGACATCTAGTGTCCACGGGAACCCGCACCAGCGGAAAATCCATGAAAATATGGAAAATATCCGCCGGTACAGAACCGAGGCTCACCCGATGGAACCGACGATCTGCCGCACTTCCTCCTCCAGCGAAAGCGTCTTGCGGAAAACAATCCGCAGAGACAGTTCCACCGCCGCAATCGCTTTCCGGTAGGCGGGCGGAATCCTGTGCAGGCGATCCGCGAATTTTTCCCTGAAAAGCGGCGGCAGATGTGCGAAAATCACTCCGTCCGTCACCAGCTCCGGATGGGAATCCAGCATTGTGAAAAGCTGCCGTTTATATTCATTGATCCGGTCGGCAAGCTGATCGCTAAGTTCGGTCATGGGAACGGAACGGCGCAGTTCAAATTCATGAAAGAGCCATTCCGCCTCGCGCCGCGCGCAGAATGCCAGTCTGTCCATGATTTCCGCAACCAGTTCCGGATGAATCGCGGCAAATTCATTTTTATCCAGCAGGAGCCCGCTCAGAATTTCGTAAGAGGAAGTAATCACGCCGCACTTGTTTGCGGAGGAGTCTTTGACAATTACAACTCCGAGTTTCTGCAAAGCAAGACGCGCTTCAGGTGTAATGAATGAATTCGCCCCTTCGACAATCGCCTTTGAGCTCGGTTTGCCGTCCGGCGCATAAAGTCCGCAATTTCCGGCATTGATGGTCTGCGGACGCCCGCCACAGGGGATGAACACATCCGCTTCGTGGCAGATATTCGCCTGAAACATCCTCATGAAATCGTCACGCGCGATCATGGACCTCCGAAGTTTCCCACCGTCGACGGAAGCCATCGGATAACGGGAATCGCCGTCGGGCTGATTGAATATCATGAATGCGCCCTCGCCTTTGAGCTTCGCCGGATCGAATGAATCCAGATTCGCGGTATGCACGAGACGCGAAAGCTCCCCGCGGTCGATTCCTGCGGGATCGAAGATCGCCGCCGGACCGTCCGTCACAGCCACGATGCGGAGCCCCGGCATACGATAGCCGCCGTTCTCATCCGTGGCGTTCAGCAGTTTGATCATGTTTCCGGCGACGTCTCCGAATGGACCGCCGGAAAGCTTTACGCTGAAATCGTCATGCGCCGGATCGATCTTCAGATATTGGAGTGCGCGCAGAAGATACTGGAACACGCCGAACGAGGTCACGCCGTAGTGTTTGTGATTGATGCCGGTGTCCACTTTGCCGGAAATCACCCCGGCACCGAGCGTATATCCCTCTTCTTCGGCACGGTCACCCATCCATGAGATCATCTCGTCGAACATATTTTCATCCGGCCCGATTTCGATGATGTCTGCGCGATTCGTGAAGTCAACGATCATCCCGTCTTTGAGTTTCCCGTCCGCGTCATAATTGATGAGTTGGAGAAATGCCTCGAAAACAGCACGCTGGGCAGCCCACAATTCAGTCTTGAAATCAGACTCGCCGGTCACTTTGAGAAGCGTCACCATCTTTGAGCCGCCTTCGTAAATGTCCTTGTTCTTCTTGTGCTGCGTATTGGCAAGCACGAAACATTCGCGGAAAAGCTCACTGCGCGCCTGTTCGAAGGAATCGCCGCTCTCCAGAAGGCTCTCCACCGGTTTCGGGGCGACGGTCCGCCAGCCGCCGCGGGCAATCTCCGAGAAACGGATCTGGAAACCGCTCACATTGCGCCGCCAGAAAAAGAAAACGCCGTACGGGCGTTCCGGCGGAAACGCCTTTCCGTAAGATTCGGAAACCGATTCATAGTGGCGCATGAAAGCCGGATCGAGCCCGAATACAAGAGCCGTTTTCTTTTCGGAATAATAGTTGCTTTTCAGAATGCAGCAGATGAAATCCGTTACGGAGGAGAGCACGACTTTCACTTTTGCGTCTTTCTCCGCCATGCCGCTGTTGATGTTTGCAATCTCCCCGCAGACCTCTTGAATCGTTTTGTCGAAGTCGAGAAAGGGACCGCCCGGATGGAACTTTGATTCAAAAGCATCGGCAAGCCTGCGCAGAATCGCCGGATATGTCGCCATAAAACGCTGGATTTCCGGCAGGGAGTAGGCGTTGCGGTCAACAAAGGAAAGCTGCGAATGAACGAATTCGGATGCAGCGCGCAGAAGGTTGACCGAAGCACAGCAGAACTCGTTGCGAACCAGCAGTTCCCGTTCAAAGAGATCGAACTGCGGACTCCATGCGAGTTCATTCAGTTCGCGTTTGAGGTTGATCATCTTTTCCGGCGCATCCGCTCCCGGCTTTGCCGGAACGATATAGTATGTGTTGACGCGCACCGCCTTGCGCCGGAAATCATCGGGAGCGCCGCCGGCAGTGAAGTTGCGCAGATAGGAGCGCGTCACCTTGAATCCGCCTGCCTCAAGTTGTTCAAGAGTCCGCGCATAGTAGCCTTCCGAACGGGCGACAACCGCAACCGCCATCGTGATGCGGTATTCGCCTCCGCCGACTTTTTCGATCTCCGTCAGGGAATAATCGCGTTTCCGCACCTCGCAGACAAAACGCAGACGTTTCGCAATCCTTTCAAGATCAAGGTCCTCAAGTTCGCGCCAGCAGACGGAGTCCACCGTATCCTTCAAATTACCGGGTACCTGCCCGTAAATTTTCCTGTATTCCGCCTCAATCTGCCCATAGGAAAACAAAGGTTTCATTTCGGGGCCGGGGACATCCTTCTCCACCTGTTCGATCACAATGATTCCGCCGGAACCGTCAAGCGGCGCCGACTCATGGATAATCGAGCGCAGAATCCGTTTTCCCGCAAAGAAACGGCTGGTGCAGACCGGATTGCAGGTTTCGCTTTTGAGATAAACCATCAGAATCCGGTCCAGGCGTTCAATCATCTGAATGCCGGATTTATTTTCCAGTTCCGCCGCCATCGGGAGAATTGCGGCAAGATCCTCCGCCGATACGCTTTTGAAGAAATAAGACGGCATGACTTTCTTCAGGCGGGCATAGCTCTCTTCGAGCTTTTCCGCCTGATCCTTGAAGATTCGTTCCAGAGACTCATCCGCTTTCATCTTTACCTCTCTTTCTGTTTGCAACTCGTGGACGGTTCCTTCCCTCTCAATTATATTAGCATTCACAACCGCTTTAGCAAGAGTATGTTATTGTAAAAACCTCTAAAAAGATTGTAAATACGTTTTTTTATACATCCGGCTGTCAGACAGTTGCTTTTTTGCGTTTTTGCAGTATAGTACAGACTTCACGGATGCGGCAGGACTTGAAATGACGAAAGATGACATCAAACGCCGGATATCGGTATTTATTTTCGGGCTGGGGCTCAGCGGATTCGGTGTGGCTATGACAACCCAGGCGGGACTCGGAACCACGCCGATTTCCAGTCTGCCCTATGTCCTGACTTTTCTCATGCCCCTCAGCCTCGGGATGCTGACTCTGCTCCTGAATATCTTCCTTGTCTTCGGGCAGGTGCTTCTGCTCGGCAGGGATTTCCGCAGGATACAATATCTCCAGATAGCCGCCACCGGGGTGTTCGGCTTCTTCATTGACCTCGGCATGTTTGTTCTTGAACCGCTCCGGACCGGCAACTATCTGTTGCAGCTGATCATGCTTTTCTGCGGCTGTGCAATACTCGGACTCGGCATCAGCTGCCAGTTGACCGCCAACGTCATGTTCATTCCCGGAGAGGGTTTCGTGAAAGCGCTCTCCGCCAAACTCAAAAAAGAGTTCGGTCTCATCAAGATCAGCTTCGATTTTTCGCTTGTCGCCTGCGCCGCGCTTGCGTCATGGGTCTTCATTTCCCACCTTACGGGTATACGCGAAGGCACCGCAATCGCGACATTTGCCGTCGGATTGTTCGTCAAATTCTTTCTTCCGCGCCTCCGCTTCGTCAAAATGTGGTTCTATGTAAGAAATTGAACAGAATTCTCTACCTGATTGTTTTCAAACTCTCATTTTTTCTTTGAACACTCTGCAACATTCCCGGTATTC
>DXVA01000026.1:0-20434 GCA_019408975.1 Lentisphaeria bacterium
CATACTCCCTGATCCCGTCAAAAGCCTCTTCGTATTTCACGGAGTCCTTGAATCCCTGCCGCAGATTCAGGACACTCCTGATTCCGACCCGCTTCAATTCGGGAAAAGACTCCTCGTCCGGCTGGGCGGAACGGTAAATCTGAGCATCTTCATCCACAACATAAAAATTGTCCGGCGCCGCTTTCAGCGCAAGGGATTTCGCATCGAAAGTCATCTCGGAAGAAAAACATCCGACAACAAGGCAGGACAGTGCGCCGCAAAGCGCGAGAGACAGGCATCTGATCATAAGGACTCCGTTTTTTTAATTTTCCTTACAGTAACACGGGAACCGTTCTTTTTCAATGGCATCCCCGGATTTTCAGCGAAAGCAATGATCCGCACGGCATTGCCGCAGCTCTTTTCATGATGCCTCTCCGCAACCCGCAGAATCAGGGTATGCCTGCCGGGGGACAACGTATCCGCAAGCATCTTCGTATAAGGATAATGCAGACCGGCGCTGTAAGGGTGATAAAGGTCCGCAGTCTGGAATCCGCCGCCGTCAATGCTGTATTCGACGGTTCCGGCATCGGGACCGGCAGTCAGGAAAAAGCCGATCGCATTGCCGGAAAATTCAAGGAAAAGCTCTGCACCGGGGGTTGCCGTGGACAAGGTCGGGAGCGAAGTGAAACGTTCGCGCTTCTCTCCGGGGAGTTCCTCCCAGCGGGGTATGCCAAGCTCCCAGTTTTCATCGCGGTCGGCTGTCCCGGGATCAATAAAACGACCATGAACCAGGCTGTTACCGTCCATCAGTTCCGCAGGAATTCCCGGCGTGTTCCTTCTCTGCTTCCGCACTTTATCAAAAAGCGTTTCAATATGACCGCAATAGATCCGGTTGCCGAACGGCGCAGGATGCACCCCGCCGAAATCCCTGATCCAGTCAAATTCCCCGGCGGCGAGACGGGCTCCGACATCTGCGGCAAAGTTCACGCTCGGCAGTCCGTAAAACCTCGCGACTTTCTCCATTGCGCGAATCTCCGCCGGTGTCTTTCCGTTCCTGTAACTTTCGTTATGCGATTCATTTGCGGAATAAAGAAATACGATATCCATCTGCGGATTCCGGTCAAACGCCTGGCGCACCATGCCCTCCATCGCCCGGATTGTTTCGGCGGGTTTCAGATGCCCGTCCTGGTTATCGTTCACGGCGAATTCGATGAAAAGCAGGTCCGGCGTGCCCTTTGCAAAAACGTCCTGCCCGATGCGGAACGCCCCGGTATTGGAGCAGGTCGAACTGATTCCCGCGTTGATGAAGTTGAATTTGCACCGGGGGAACATTGCCCGGATCATCTTCTCCGCCAAAGCGGTATAACCGTTCATTTCGGTGATGGAACCGCCGATAAAAGCGACACAGCCCTTTTCCATCGTGTTGAATTTTGCAACTGCACGGCTCAGTCCGCGCCGGCATTGAATCACAGTTTTCATAAAAACACTCCTGACTTGATTGCAGATAAACGGAACACCGGCGGTAAAACGACGCCCGGCAATCCCTGGTTTCATTTCGCCCTTCCATGCTTATTTCACACTGACCCGCCCGTACATCATCTGTGCCCCCGGATCGTACATCACGAAAATCCCGCCGCTCCCGCTCCGCTTCGTAAAGAATACCGCTCCATCCGGACACCGCATCTCCACGCAGTAACGCCTGAAAAGCGGAAAAAGACCGGCATCCCGTTCAGGACGCCAGCTGTTTTCCGCGGCGAAGTCCAGAAAATCGCGCTCCGCCAGACGGCAGCGCCATTCGATCACCTGCGGGGAAACCAGACTCTCATGAACCACGATATCGGAAGCACTTCCTGGAACAAGCCGTCCTGCGGCAACACCGGAGCGCAAAGTCCCCGGCATCTGCCGGAAAAACGGATAATGCCGTTCGGCGGACAGAACGGACAAATAATAGAATGCACCGGAAAGAACCCCCATGAACAGAAAAAGCAATACGACGTTCCTTGTCGACGCAAATTTCAGAAATCCTTTCCCCGGTTCCGGCATGAGCCGGATCTTCAGGAAAAGCAGAACGGCAAGGGCATCGATTGAGGCAGCGACACCGAGAAAAAAGGCAAAACGCATCCCGCCCAGCCAGTTCAGGCTCAATGCGGAAAATGCAGACAGAAGAATCAGGTCCAGGCTCAGGACCATCAGGACCAGTTTCAATACCAGTTCCACCGCCGCCAGTATTTTTTTCACCCGTTCTTCCGCTGACACTGCAAAATACTCCGTTTTCAAGGTTGGGATAATTTAGTCTGCGCTCCGGAGAATGCAAGAACGGAAAGCGCCGTTCAAGAAATTTATCTCTTTTCCGTCCGGTTTCTTGAACATGCTTCGCCTTGTGTTATATTACCGCTAATTATTATTTAATCTTATAATCAATAATTGGCGGGTGTATCTATGGGCGGTTTTTTCGGCGTCGTATCAACTTCGAACTGCGTTTCCGAGCTATTTTACGGGACAGACTATCATTCTCACCTCGGCACGAAGCGGGGGGGGATGGCAGTAACATCCTGCAGCGGGAACATTGTCAGACGGATTCATGACATCACCAATACCCAGTTCCGGACGAAATTCGACGGGGTGCTGGGGGAATTCGACGGCAAATGCGGAATCGGCGTCATCAGCGATTTCGAGGATCAGCCTCTGATCGTCTCCTCCCGCCTCGGCAGATATGCCATCGTCACAGTCGGGAAGATCAACAACATCGAAGCGCTGGCGAACCGTTCCTTCCGGAGCGGCTATTCCCATTTCTCCGAAATGAGCGACGGTGAACTCAATCCAACGGAAATGATCGCCTCGCTCATCAACCAGAAAACCAACATCATCGAAGGTATCGAATACGCCATGGATTCCATCGACGGCTCCTGTTCGCTCCTGATCATGCTGAACGGACACGTCATCGCCGCACGCGACAAATATGGAAGAACACCGATCTCCCTCGGCAAACGCGACACGGACGGCGCAGTCGCCGCCACCATGGAAACCTCCGCATTTCCGAATCTCGATTTCAGCCACCTGCGCGACCTCGGCCCCGGTGAAATCGTGGAAATTTCCCCCGACCGCATCGTCCAGCATAAAAAGCCCGGCGGCATCAATCAGATCTGTTCTTTCTTCTGGGTCTATTTCGGTTATCCCTCCTCCAACTTCGAGGGCATCAATACGGAAACGTCACGCTACCGCAACGGGCAGAGCATGGCGGCAGAAGACGATGTTTCGGAAATCGACTCCATCTGCGGCATCCCCGATTCAGGTGTCGCGCACGCGATCGGCTATGCAAACGCCGCCGGCAGACCTTACCTCCGCGCACTGGTCAAATACACACCGACATGGCCGCGGAGTTTCATGCCCCAGAGCCAGGCTGCACGCAGGCTGGTGGCAAAAATGAAGCTGATCCCGGTGGAGGATCAGATCCGCGATAAACGTCTGCTGTTCTGCGACGACTCGGTAGTCCGCGGAACACAGTTCAAAGACATCACACGCCGTCTTTACGAGCGCGGAGCCAAGGCGATCCATCTCCGCTCCGCCTCCCCCCCGATCATGTATCCCTGCAAATACCTGAACTTCTCACGCTCGCGCTCCGTCCTTGATCTTGCGGCAAGGCGCGCCGTCGAAACGCTGGAGGGAAAAATCGTCGAAGACGAGGAGCTGCTCCGGAAATACACCACGGCAGGCACCGAGCAATACAATGCCATGGTTGACGTCATCCGCAAAGAACTCGGTCTGACCTCTCTCAAGTATCAGACTCTGGAAAACCTGATCGCCGCGATCGGGCTCCCGAAAGAGAAAGTCTGCACCTACTGCTATGACGGCTGTGAAGGCGGATGCTGCGGCTGTCACTGCCGGGATGAAGAAGAAATTTCGGAACAGAAATAAACTGCCGCGATGCAAGCATACGCCCTGTCGGGAATTTCTCCTGCGGCGACCAGCTTATTCAGCTGGACTGAAGCAGGACTGAAAGTCCTGCACGAAGCATTTTTGCGATGCAGAACATCGCGGCATCAAACCAGTTTTTTTTGAATCAACCCTCCATAAATGCGGCGCCATAGAAAAAATCACACTTCCGCCTATTTTCAAATTTTCTTCTCATGCCGCTTTTTCCGAATCTTGATAAATGGAAAAGCGGCGTTACATTAAGCAGAAGATTATTCAATTATTTGACAGGGCGGAGATTATGAAAAAAATTCTGAAATGGTTCGGTGTCGCAGCGGTTTATATCGGCGTTGCGCTTGTCGTGATCTTGATCATGCAGTATTTCTATCTGAGTTCGGACTTTTTCAGGTCGTTGTTCGAGGGCGGCACGTTGCAGGCGGCTCCGGCGGCGGAAGGGGCTGCCGGAACGGCATCGGGAACCGCTTCAAATCTTACAGAAACAACCGCAAAACTCTCATTCTACATTCTGATCTTCGTCATGCTGCTCCAGCTGTTTGCCTTTATCACGGCTCTGCGGGTCTTCCTGAATCTTGCCAGAAGCCGGGAGCCCTATGAGATACGGATGAAGAAAATGGAAAATGCAGACCTGTTTCTGGACCTGCCGCTTTATTTCGGATTGTTCGGGACAGTCTCCTCTTTCGTCGTGATGTCCTTCAATCCGCAGATCAGCCGCCTGATAGCGTATTCCTCCACTCTGGTCGGCATCATTTTCAGTGTTGTTTTAAGAGTGACACTTCAATATCCGATCAAGCAGAAACTGCTCGGGGAACGGATTAAAAGCGATAATTTCAAGCTGGGAGACAGAGAACTGTGAACCGGTCGATCCTGATCGTCATCTGTGATTTTCTTGTGCTGTCTGCGATGTCGCTGTCGATCGGCGTCGGAGAGATGGCTTCCACGCCGAAAGGCGGAACGTTCGTTTCACGCGGCGCGGCTCAGGACGCGCATATCGAACAGATGCACAAAGAATTGAAGAAAAGAGCGCAGATCCAGTCGGAAAAAGAACGGATACAAGAAGAAAAAGCCAAAGTGCAAGCCGAGCTGGAAACGCTTCGCGCCAGACTCGCCCAGCTCTCCGGCGATGTGGACAGCCGCACCCTGAAACTGAATGAGACCTCCAGAGAACTCCTGAACGCCCGCATCACGCTTCAAAAACAGGAAAAAGCGCTCGCGGAAAAAACGAATGCGCTGAAAAACGCGGCAGCCAACTTTGAAGATGTATCGGCAAAATTCGCCAGAACACAGGAAGAACTTCAGGCAAAGATAAAGGAACTCCGGCAGTCCAGAGAGGAAACCGCATCCAGAGAAACCGCGTTGAGACAATCGAAAAAAAATCTGGCGGCGATGTCGGACAAGCTGAAATCGACGGAAGACAGACTGCGTGAAACGGAACTCGGGCTTTCCTACACCAAAGGGTCCCTGAGCCGGACGGAAAAAGAACTTTCGGAAGCCAGAGACAAAGAGGAGGCTTCGACAAAACGTCTTTATGTGCGCGGTGTAGAGCTGGAACAGACGCGGGTGGAGCTTGCAAACACCAGGCAGCTCCTGAATGCGGCAGTCAAAAATCTCACTCATGCAAAGAATGAGCTGGACAAGACAAAGAAAAATCTGGCTGCCTCCGCTTCACAGCTCTCCCGGACACGGGAAACACTGTCGAAAGTCGCTGCGGAATCCAAAGCCAATGCTGAAAATCTGGCATATGCGCGGAAACAGCTTGCCAAGACGGAGGAACTTCTGCGGAGCGATGCGCTGACAAAATATTCCAAAGCCGCAGTCCAGATGTCGTTCCACCTGAAAAATGAACGTTTCATGAATGACTTTGAATTGAATGAAACGCTGTATCTGCCGGAAATTGAAATCGACGGGAAAACTTATCTGCCGGGCAGTTTCCGCGCACTGACCGGACTCTTGAAACAGTATGCGGGATATACCCGGGTCGTGGAACTCGCATACCATGTAAAGAAACCGGAAACCTCTGCGGCGCTCCTTCCGCTGAACGGACCGCTCTGGTCCCTGAACAGCGATCCGAGGGCTTGTCTGATTGAAACGGCAAAACCGGTTGGAACTCCCCTGAAAGCAATCACTTATGCGGAGCTGAAAAAACGCGGGCTGCAAAATCTCACCCTATTCAAATTCGGGAGTTTCGGCAGGGAAACCGCTTCGCTGAACGGGCGATGCTCCATCGCTCTTGCCCGTGACGGCGACTCGTATCTCTACATTCGCAACTCCCTGCGCAGCAGCAGCGAACTGCCTGCCTCCAACGGAGATTTCGTGATCTCAAAAGAGGGACAGTTTATCGGTGTCGTCGTAAGCACGGCAGCCGATGAACTCAGCGGAACTGAAGAAGCTCTCTGTTATATTTTCCCTTCCGCCGTCAACCTGAAAGACGCCGTCGAACTGCCGCTGGACAGAAAGAAAGGGGCGAAATACTATACCGGGTTCATCCATGCCCTGCAAAAGCTGCAAAAGACAGTCAGCGAGCTTGACCGCAGTTACGAAGCCGGCAAGTGACTCCTGATTCTTCCTTATGCTTTCTTCAGAAAGCCGGGCAGTATCTTGTTCAGATATCTTTTTTTCTGGCTTCGGGGAACAAAAAATGATATCAGGAACAGGTAAATCCCCCCTGCGCCCATTCCTCCGAAGATGACGAGAAGCCATCCGTCCAGACGCAGGCAGCGGCTCATCAGCAGAAGATAGAGAGCCGCGGGTATTCCCGCAAGAAAAGGCTGTAAAAAGACTTTTCCGAAAAACTCCCCCGCCGGAATCCGGATACAGCGCAGGAGGTAGGGGAGAATAACGGCAGCGGCAATGATTATCTTGATGACGAGCCCGTTCCAGATCACGATCTTCATGCCGAACGGTTTCAGGAGAAGCAGGTTCAGAATCAGGTTTGCCGCCGCTTCCGCAATGATGATGCCCGTGGCAAAACGGTGCCTTTCCGTCATAACGAAAAAGCTGTGCGGAACATCACGGACTGCCGTGGAAAAGTAATAGGAAATCAGGAAGAGACGGCTCAGGGAAATCACCTCGGGATCTCTCACCTTGAACAGAATCCAGAGAAGCGGTTCCGCCAGCATATACGCAATCATCATCACTCCGAACGCAGTGAAACTGTTCCAGCGCATGGAGCCGAGGATGATCCTGCCGAGAACAGAATATTTTCCGCGTTTATACAATGCCCCGGAAATCGGAGAAATGTTTTCCTGATACTGGCTCACCGCAATCAGGCTCAAGTCCGCAATTTTGCTGGAAAGGTGAAACACTCCGACACTGGCAACGCCGCAGAAAATACTGACCAGCAGTCTGCTGGAACGGTTCAGGACCAGTTTTGCGATCGACCCCAGATAAACGAATCCGCTGAATACGGCAATCTCCTTCCAGCACTCCCGGTCCCATTTCAGGCGCAGTTTCAGCTCCGGGTGCAGTTTCAGGATGCAGCCTCCCATCGTCAGGTTCGCAACCAGACTCACCAGCATGGAAAAAACGATCAGCGGGATCAGTGCCGCCCCCAGAGAAAAGATCACGAGGATGCCGGTCAATTCAACGATTTTCGCAGCGATGATGATATAGTTGCGCAAATAGATTTTCTGTTCACCGACCAGGATTTCGGGAAACATGCCCGTCGGAAAGAGAAGCGCCGCGCCGAATCCGAACAGCAGAAAACATGTCCGTGCATACTCCAGTTTTTCCGGCTCATGGATGTCCAGAAGCCCCGAAAGAAAAAAGGAAAAGAAAAAAGTCAGCAGGGCGATAACCAGCGCCATCGCGGAATGAAATGTGAAAATCGTGGAAAGAACACGGCTGTATTTGCCGGGGTCCTTCTCATACAATCCGCCGGAAGTGTATTTCTGAGCGGATACCCCGCACCCGAAATCCAGAAGCAGGGCATAGACGAAAAAACTCCACAGCAGTGTCCACAGTCCGTAATACTCCATTCCGAGATAACCGATGATCCAGCGGGAAATCAGAATTCCCTGAAGCAGTCTCACCGCCGCATTCAGGTAATTGGTCACAGTGTTCTTGATGACGGGAATCTTCATCTGTCTTTTCAGGCTCTCTTTCCATTCATGAAAATAATCTGAATACATTACAATTGCATCGCCGCATTTTCAATTCTCCGTTCCGATTTTCCGCTTATATTTTCGACACGGGATTTTCGGCAGGCTTGCCGGATTTTTTCTCCGAAGCGCTTGCATTTTCCGGAAAGGAGACATAGGTTATCCACGGAAAAAACGGCGGTATCAGACAATGCTCGACACAATCGAAAAACTCAACATTCTTTCCGAGGACTCCCAGTATGACCTTGCATGTTCCTGCGGGACATCGCAGAAGGGCAGGCGCCGGCGCACGCTTGAGGGAAGATGGCTCTACCCTGTGCCGCTGGCGCGCGGCGGATACGGAATCATGCTCAAGACGCTGCTCTCGAATGCCTGTTCCAGCGACTGCAAATACTGTCCGCTGAGGCACGACGGCAATACGCCGCGCCGCTGCACCCTCACGCCCGACGAAACCGCGCGCGCATTCATGAACCATTTGCGCAAACAGTGGCTCCTCGGCATTTTCCTGAGTTCCGGCATCACAGGCACTCCCGACCGCACCATGCAGCTCCTCACGGACACTGCCGCGATTCTGCGCTATAAATACCGTTACAAAGGCTACATCCACCTCAAAATCATTCCCGGCGCATCGGAAGCGGCGGTCCGGCGCGCATTGCAGCTGTCTACGGCGGTTTCGCTGAATATCGAAGCGCCCGGCAGACAGCATTTCGCAAAGCTCTCCAACTACAAGGATTATAATCGCGACATCATCGCGCCGCTGAAGCTCATGGCGGCGGAAACATCCAGAGGAGCCGAATATTCCAAAGTAAAATGCACGACGCAGTTCATTGTCGGGGCATCCGACGAAACCGACCGCGAAATAGTCAAATACATGGACGGCATCTATAACCGCCTGAACTTCGAGCGGGTCTATTTTTCCGCCTATCAGACAGGACTCGGCAAACCCGATCTTCCCGGCGAGCGCAATTTTACGCTGGACCCCGGCGACCGCCTTACGCGCGAGCACCGTCTTTACCAGGTGGATTTCCTGATGCGCGCCTATCAGTTCAACGCATCGGAAATGATTTATGACGACAAGGGAAATCTTGATCTCTCACGCGATCCCAAAGAAGCGTGGGCGCTCTCCCATCCGGAGTTTTTCCCGGTGCGGATCAACAAAGGGGACAAAGAGGCGCTGCTCCGCGTCCCCGGGTTAGGCCCGGTCTCCGTGGAACGCATCCTCCTCGCCCGGAAAAACTTCCGCATCCGCGCCCTGGAAGACGTCGGCATCAGAGGCAAACTCGCGCGCAAGGCATTCTCTTATCTGGATTTCTCCTGATCGCGGAAATACGGGAGCAGCTGTTCCACCAGCGCGGGAGTGCCTGACAACGTTCCCTCCGCCGGATAGTTTCCCCCTCCGTGAAGATCACAGACGCGCCCGCCGGCAAGACGGCAGATCAAAGCGCCCGCGGCAATGTCATACTCCTGAAGACAGAGTTCCCAACACGCGTCATAGCGTCCGGAGGCGACGAAACAGAGATCCAGAGCGGCGGACCGGCAGCATTTGATATCGCGTATGAGCGGCACAATGCGGTTGAAATACGGCAGATTGTTTTTCGCAAGCCCCGCTCGAAGGCACGCGAATCCGGTCGAACATGCGGCATCCTCAAGACGGTCGCAATCCGACACATGGACCGGTTTTCCGTTTTCGAACGCCCCCCTCCCCTCTTCGCCGGAGAACATCAACCCCAGAACCGGCGCATAGACGCATCCGGCAATCGCGGCGCCGTTCTTTTTCAAGGCGATCGAAATAGAAAAATAGGGGTGATTCTTCACAAATGACTGTGTCCCGTCAATCGGGTCAATCACCCAGCAGTATTCTGAAGAAGCGCCGGAACGCCCGGACTCCTCGCCGTAAATGCCATGTTCCGGGAACCGCTCCCTGATCGCGCCGATAATCACCTTTTCCACGGCTTTGTCGGCAGTCGAAACCAGATCCTTTACAGTTTTTTTCGAGGAAATCCGGTTTGCTTTCTCATGTTTGAAAAACTTCATCGCCTCCGCACCGGCACGTTCGGCGACCGTCTCTATGAACTCCATCATTGTCTCGCTCCGTTTTTCTGCGGCACACTCCGCTTTGTTATTACAAATATAACGGCGCCTTTCCGAAAGTCAATCTCCCGTCGGAAAAAACTCATATTGCCTGTAAAATGCGGATTTTTATTCCATCAGTTTCCATACCCCCGGCTCAAGGGCTTTGTCCTTGCCGCGGGACAGTTCATTTCCCCGTCAATTCCAGAATGACCGGAGACTGAGGCGGAACCTTCAACTGTATCCGGCAGCCGTTGGCGTCCGGAATTGCCGTGAATGACTGTCCGGCGGGATACAGGGCGCGGAATGTTCCATTTCCCAGCTGATAGGTTTTCCTGTCAAGTGTGACGGAAACCGGCTGTTCCTGTTCCGTAATGTTGTAAAGCACAAGGGCAAAGGAACCGTCCGGAGCGCGCCAGGTGTTTCCGGGAACCGGAGACATCAACGTGCTGAAATAATTCTGACGGTAGGAAATGCACCACTTGACCGGAACGGCTGGAACTGCTGTCCGGATCACCGGCGGGCGCAGCATCTGCCCGTAGACAAGGAATTTCCTGGCTGTCCGGTAGGCGGCATAACGGCGCAGGGAGGAACTCAACGCCACCGGATGGTTGTCATACCGGTAGAGCAGGTTCAGGATGTTCCAGCCGGGCTTGACTCCCCAGCAGAAGGCAAGCGCATGTTTGGCAACGTAGGCAAGCCCGTTGTCCCGCTCCAGATCCCAGCGGCTGGTCCATGCGCTGTACATGATCGTGTAGTCGTGATAAACCGCCTGAACCATGGGAACCGGCGTCACCCGGTCGCCCTCCAGATAGGCGTTGGTTGTATTGCATACCAGATAACCGTCGAGATGAGCGATGTTGCCTTCCCAGAAGCTCTCCGAGGTGAAGCAGAATTCCGGATTGACCTGACGCGCCCGCCGCCGCAGTTCCGCAAGCAGAGCCTGATTGCCCTTCACATACCCCGAACCGCCTCCGGATTCCCCGGAACATGCCGGAGTGAAATTCAGATAGGTTCCGCCGTGATTGCCGGAATCCAGATATACCGCGCTGAAACCGGATTTCGCCATCTGCACCACCACGTCGCCCAGCGCCTGACGCCAGAGCTTGCCCGGATAGGCGATTCTGTCTTCCGACTTCTGTCCGGCGGGTGTGGGCCACTTGATCATCTGTCCGTAATAGTTGCGTACCAGATTCTGTTTCGCGTCAGGGGCTCTCCGGTAACTGGGGCTGGCGTTGCTCCAGCCGATGCATTGCAGGTAGCCCATGGATCTGATCCGGTTCTCCTTCAGGAACTTCATCACGGCTTCATCCGCAGGGGTGAAAGGAAAGCGGTCGGGATTCAGCGCATGGAATGTCTTATTGTCGAGCCCCCAGTAAGTGACCCATGCGCCGAGATCATACCCGGCAAGATCCTGACGCAACTGTTCCAGTTCCTTCCGCTGGCCTTTCGCCTGCGCGACACTGAGTTGAAACCATTCGTCGATCTCCTTGAACCAGAGCGGCGTGCTTTTGCGAGTGATTTCGGGGCCCTCGGCGCACCAGTACTGTTTCAGAGCCCAGTCGCGGTAAATCATGCAGGAGTCATACCAGTCTCCCTGAAAAGTGCAAAATCCGGACCGGTAGGGGACAGTCCACTGCTGCGGCACCTTCCGCATGTTGTCCGGAAGATTGAAAACTGCCCATCCGACCCCATTTTCCCTTGACGCAGTCAACTGATACCGCTTTGCGCACTGGTTCGGGTCGAAACTGGCAAGGTGCAGGCCGCTTCCCGCATTGTAAAGCGCGTCAAACTGCATACTGTGCCCGGAACGGTTCGGCTGGAAAATCCGGTCTTTGCCGAGCAATCCCTTTTCCACCGGATTTGCGATCAGGCGCCCGTTGAAAAACGGGGTTGCCAGACGGTCGTTTGCCGGAGCTCCGTGGAGTGCTCCCAGTCCGTCCAGTTGCGGCAGGGCGAAGTAGAATACGGTATAATCGGCGGAACGGTTGGTGAAACCTCCGTCGATCATGCAGAAGGTGCCGTCTGCGGAAAATTCCGCCTTTGCCCAGACATCCAGTGCACCGGATTCGCCGCCGATCCGTATGCCCTCCCAGAAGAAATGGATCTGCCCGTCTTTGACAGACATCCGGGGGCGGGCTCCGAGTTTGACCGCATCCAAAGCGGAAAAATCCAGATCGTCAATGTGTGAATCAATGTTTTTCCCGCCGGTCCCGTCGTCCTGTTCCGGGTCGATGGAGAGCGGGACGACCGGGAGAAGCCCTTTGGTGTCCGGGTGGATCTTCTTCAGCTTCATTGACCATAAGGCGCCGCCGGGACGGCGGTTGACGAATTCTGTTCCTTCCGCATTGCGGATGCTGCGGATGCCGCCGCCCTGTGCCGGAGCGAAAAATTCAATACTCATGCGGCTGTTTTTCAGAACCGTTGCAGCCGGAGGGAGAGCCACTTTTCCGGCAGCCGTGGAATCCGGCATGATTTTCATCTGCCTGAAATCGCCTTTGCCGTTGCTCTGGCGGATGATCAGGCTGATCTGCCGGGTCTTCGGCGGCAGGGAGAACGGCAGGCGGCAGGACTGCCAGTCGGAATTCTGTTTGCTCCAGTTTTCTGTAATTACGTGATAAACCGGAGTTTTCTCTCCTGTGACATAGGCTGTGAGAGCCACCTGGAATTCCCCGGTGCCGCGTGTCTGCAATGTCAGCATCCATTTTCCCGGACTTCCGGGGAAAAGATCGGTACGGAGAAAGAGGACCTTGGACGCTGCGGGAGTAAGACGCAGGTAACGGTTTTTTCCTGCATCATCCGCACATACTTCGACGGAACCGGTGTTCCGCGCCGGAACCCAGCGTTGCGGTACTGACCGGAGAGAATCATTTTGAAAGTCCGCATTGGGGATCTGCATGGAGACAGGAACGCGATAAGGATCGGGAACGGTTTTTGTGCTCAGTCCCAGATCATGGTTCAAGCGCGTCTGGAGCCATGCCGGGTAGGTTTCCCCGGTAACGGTTCCCGCGCCCCGCAGCCCGGCGCCCCATGTGTTGCTGTCGCCGAGGCAGAGCACTTTGTCGCCGGCTTTGACATGACCGCGCAGACCGTCGGCAGCCAGTTCCCCCAGAAGCCGTGCTCCGGCGGGAGTCAGGTGCAGACCGTCCAGAGTGCGGCTGTTGGCGGAATTGCGGATCAGGCTGCCGGCGGCTTCGGTTGCACCGCCGCGCTGTTCCACAGCCTGATAAAAATCATTGAGAAGAACCTGATGCTGTGCCGCCAGTTTGCGGAGAATGTCATTGTAAGGCAGGATTCTCTGCTCCACCGGAGTGGCGTCGGGATAACGGTGACGACGGCTCACATAGGAAGCAATGGCGGGACTTGCGGTATTGAGCATGATGACCCGGACGCCATGCTGCCGGGCAACGGCGATCATGTTCTCAAAATTACGCCGGAAATTTTCAGGGGAAACCAGCGCTTTGGAGTTCCATGCGTCGTTCCCGCCGTAGCCGATCACCAGCACCTGCGGACGGATCTGCTGAAGCAGGGGAACCAGACGCTGATTCCCCTGTCTGGAGTTATGCCCTCCGATTCCGCAGTTGAATACCGTGACCGGTGCCGCGGAGACCGTTAAAAGCGATAGCGTGAACAGCAATACAGTGAACAGTGTTTTCATGGCAGCTCCTAGAATTGACGATTGCAGATGGCTGTCTCATCGACTTCATAGTCGGATATCAGCTCCCCGTTGTTGACTGGCTTAGCGCTTCCGTCTGCGCACCAGGCATTGGCTTGTTTGCTGTGGCGCAGATGAAGCTTATAGTTCGAAGCGGGAGAAAGAACCGAAACATTGCTGACCTGAATTCCGTCATTGGCAGAGCCCGGTTTATCCAATGCACTGTCCATCAGCATGATGAAGCGCGAAGGAGAAAGTTTATAGGTTTCATTATCGTCCGGATCAATTTCCGTGAACAAGGCACTGCTGCGGAAGGCATGGTTTACTGCCGCAGCTGAGCCGCTTTTCTGGGCACGGATGCCGTAAGTAAAGGATGGCTTGTCATAATGAAAAGGTTTTTGTGTGGGGCAAAGCAGAATATTCATAGGCTTGCCGCTTCCTTTTTTCTCGGTGATTTTCAGCGCTCCGGAAGAAGACAGACTGGTAGCCCAAGCCATAGAGGATGAACCTTGCACTGCCGGCGGAAAATAGCTGTTGTAATCATTGGAATACGAGGCAAGTATGCCTCCCGTCGACTTCAGGTTGCTGAGGCAGTTGACAGCCATAGCCTTTTTGCGTGCGCTGTTCAGAGCCGGAAGCAGCATTCCAGCGAGAATGGCGATGATCGCAATTACGACCAGAAGCTCGATAAGGGTGAAAGCATGTTTCTTCATGATTTTTTTCCGTTGGTTCTGTATTGATTAATGTAATTGAGGGTTTCCTGCAGTTTGACAGTGGCAAGACAGCAGTAAAGATCGGCGGCGCCGTAATAAATGAAAATTTCATCGCCGACAACGACATTGGCGCAGGGGAACACGCAGTTCGGGTAAGCCCCGCTCTGTTCGAACGTGCCTTCCGGTTGCATGACGGGCAGCGGCGAACGTGCCAGCACTTTCAGCGGATTCTGCCGGTCCAGCAACATCAGCCCGACCCGGTAGACGCCCCGGCGGTCTACTGCATGGTAGAACATGAGCCAGCCGTCATCCGTCGGAATGGGAATCCCGGATGCGCCGATTTTCATACTTTCCCATTCATATTCCGGCTTGATGAGCAGGTGTTCGTCGGGGATATCTTCCCCGTCAACCATGTTCCACGGCATTTCCCTGCGGTTGCTGCCCCAGCGTTCCAGCGAATCGGAAAAAACCAGCCAGATGGATGCGGGGCTGTAAAAACATGGCAGTGTCCACGGCACGGCTGTGGTGGGACGATGTAGAATCAGGTATTTTCCGTTGATCTTTTCCGGAAAAAGAGCAACATTGGCATCACAGATATGTTCACTTGTAATCGGGCCGAGCTTCCGGCAATGCTGCCAGTCGGTCGTGACTGCAAAACCGACCCGCCGGAAATTTTCGGTCCATGTGGGATTCCGGTTGCCGTCCGGCCCGACTCTGCGTTCGCCCGCTGCGAATTTCAGCATGTTGAAAGAACGGGCTGCATAAGCAATGTAAAACTTGCCGTCCAGTTCGGTGATCCGCGCATCTTCCACGCTGGCGTGATCGAAATCATCCGGGTCCGGGGATGGGCGCAGCAGCGGTTCCGGAGCGCATTCGAAATGAATCCCGTCACTGCCGGAGGCATAGCCGAGATAGATTTCCCCGTTGCGCGGCTCCGGAGTGGCGGTAAAGAGCAGATGGAACTTCTTACCGTCGAAGACCACTCCCGGATTACGGGCTTCGTGCTGTCCCCACGGCAAATCTGGATTGGGACCCAGAATCGGGTTGCCGGGATAGCGTTTGATTGCGAGCATGAACAAAACTCCTTCTTATTGGTTGATAATATTGAGTTGCGGTTCAATTTGGGTCAACCGCGGGAAATCCGTCTGCGGAGAATTGAGAATGTCAAGCGCTGTCCGCCCCATGGCGGCATATCCCACCTGAATGGAGGAGAACCCGTTTTGTATGGCAAGCTCCGGGTTCAGGCAGTCGTACCCGGCAGCCTGAACTTTGCCTGTCAGCTTTTCATCTTCAATGCAGCGTTTGACTCCGTCGGCGATGAAGTCATTGGTGGAGAAGATCATGTCGGGGGCTGGTCTGGAACGCAGATATTTCTTCGCCGCCAGATAACTGATGATGTTCTGCCTGTTCGATTTGAGATCGGAGCATTCCACAATATCGGCAGCCGGATCGAATCCGAGTCCGTAATCGGCAGCCGCCTGGCGGAAGCCGCGCAGACGCTCCTGATAAGTCAGGTCGTCCTGATCCGGCAGTTTCCAGGAGAATACCGCCATGCTCCGGCAGCCGTTTGCAATGAAATGTTCCGCCAGACGGTATGCGCCGGCAAAATCATTGTTGACAACGGCATAGACATTGTCCGGAGAAGTTTCAAATCCCCGCATCCGGTAATTCAGAAAGACGAATTTTTTGTCCGGGAACAGGCGCGCCAGCTCCAGCATACGCTGAAATTTGCCGGATTCCAGTACCAGAACTCCCCGGAAATCGAAAGAGTCGATCCGTTTGTAAAGGCGAATGGTCTGCTCTGGATCATCGAACAGCAGAGAAGCTTCAAATTGTTTTTCGACAGCCGCGGCGGAAATTCCCTGATAAAGCTGGGAAATCAATAAATCCTGATGCATGCTGTTCCTGTTGTGGGTACACCAGATACCGCAGAGCGGTTTGACCGCCGTCAGCCCGCAGTCACTGACGAACGTGCCTTTTTTAGGCCTGCGGAAACAAATTCCTTCGTCCACAAGTGCCTGCATTGCCTGATCCGCAGTGCGCAGGCTGACTCCTGACGCCGCCGCAACCAGTTTGACGCTGGGCATCAAGGTGCCGGGGGGAAGGTTATCCTGCCGGATCAGCTTTAACAGCTGTTCTTTGATCTGCTGATAGACCGGTTCCGGTTTGTTCTTATCGATTATCGGGTTAAATTCCATGGGACATACCATCTCGGTTTTTGAATTGATTCTACTTCTATATACTTGATTATATATCATAAACGATGTTTTGTCAAGATGGTCTTGAAAAAAAATCAGGAAAATCATAAGTTTCAGACAACATGCCAAACCTCTCAGCCCCGGACAGGGCTGAACGGAAAAAAGAATGCAGGACTCCGAAGATAAAAAGGGCTGCGTGCTTTCACACTCTGCGGCAGACAAGAGTCACCAGCAACGAAGCAGGCATCATTTCACACATCACCGCAGACGCAATACCTCCGCATGATTTTTTTCGTTTTTTTTTCAGAAAAAGACTTGCAGAAAGGAGTTTATGGGGTAATTTAGGGGTATATAGGGGCAGTTAGGGGCAATAAAACATCCACAAGGGGTAAAAATGGCGGTTTCCGGAGAAGATTTCTGCTTTTTGGAAAATTTTACGCATACGATTGATTCGCAGCGCAGATTCGCCATACCCGCGGACTGGAGACAGAAGGACGGGGACACACAGTTCGTGCTCCTTCCGGCAAAAAACCGTGTGATTCAGGCAATCCCCCTGAAAACCTTTCAGGATGAAATACTTGCAAAAGCAAAGAAAATGTCGCTGGCAGACTCAAAAGCAATGAGGGACCTGATGATTCTTGCCTCGCGTGCGATGAAATGTACCTGCGACAGGCAGGGGCGAATCCAGATCAACGCCAAGCTGATGGAACACGCGGGACTGACCGACAAGGCGGTTCTGGTAGGCTCCCTCTGGCTCATCCAGATCGTCTCGCCGGAAACATGGGATCTCATCGAAGCCGGCGGCAATGAAGGCTTTTTTGACGTAATGCAGAGAATCAACGACACACCGGACGATCTCGCCGGGGTGCTGAAAGGATTCACACAGCAATGAGCGCACAGAAAAACATCATGGATTTCGGGCATATCCCCGTCCTGCCGCGGCAGACCGTTGATCTGCTGACGGGAGAACGGCAGGGGAGATGCCGCATGATTGACTGTACGCTCGGATGCGGCGGGCACAGCGCCTTGGTTCTCAAGAAGCTTCCGCAGGCGCTGCTGCTCGGGATCGACCGTGACGCCGATGCTCTCGCAAGAGCGGAAAAGGCTCTGGCGTTTGCGGACGGCAGAGTGCGTTTCGCGCGATCCGATTTCGCCGCGGTCAAAACCGTTGCGCAGGCGGCGGGATGGGATGACGGAGTGGACATGATCCTGCTGGACCTCGGAGTGTCTTCTCCGCAGATCGATGATCCGCAGAGAGGCTTTTCTTTCCGTTATGAGGGCCCGCTTGACATGCGCATGGACAAGCGTTCGGAGCTCACGGCAAGCAGGGTGCTGAACACCTATTCCGAACGGGAACTCGACCGGGTCTTCCGTGAATACGGCGAACTCCGTGAATCCCGGCGCCTCGCAAAGGCGGTTGCAGAGGAACGGTCGAAAGCGCCTTTTGAAAGGACAAGCGAATTTGCACGTCTCTGCGACAATGTCCTGAAACGGCATATGCGGAAGAATGCGCCCCCTGCCCCGACGCTCTGCTTCCAGGCGCTCAGAATCGAAGTCAATGATGAGCTCGGGCAGTTGAAACGTGCTCTGGAGGATGCAGTCGGGCTGCTGAATCCGAACGGACGTATCGCGGTCATCAGTTTTCATTCGCTTGAAGACAGGATCGTGAAACATTTCTTCCAGGAAATGGCGGAAACCTGCAAATGCCCGCCGGGGTGTCCGGTCTGCATCTGCGGCTGGAAACGGAAACTGGAAATACTGACAAGGAAACCGGTCACGGCGGAAGAAGACGAACTGCGGTCCAACCCGAGGTCGGCGTGTGCAAAATTGAGAGTTGCGGAAAAGATTTAACGATTTACAGACAGCAAGGAGAGGGATGATGAACACTTATGCCAGATCACTGAAAGACGGTTCGGAAACGATCGTCACATCAAGGCAGCGCCAGCCGGACAGAAAGCCGTGGGTCTTTGCCTTTGCGGTAAAAGTCATACTGATGTGCTCTTTCATTTTTGCAGCCGTGACCTGCCGCGTTATGTACAATGCAAGAATCGAAGCACTGAACAAGGAGGCGACGAAAATCCAGATGCGCATCCGCAAGATCAATCTCATCTCCGCAAACCTGCGCAACAAGCGCGAGGAACTCACGGCATATCCTTATATCAGCGCAAAGATCAAACAGTACAATCTCGGGCTGCGCGCTGCGGATTACCGTCAGGTCTCTTACCTGAGAATCATCGACCTGCCCGAAAGAAGAGCGGCAAAACGCCATCTTGTCTCATCGGACAGAAAATACAGAGAAAACACATCGGCGGTCGCCTCGATCCGCTGAGAAGGATAAAAGGAAACGGGGGATGTCATGACACAACTCAGTTACATCGGAGTCAGGATGAAGGCGGCGTGGGTCGTCCTCGTCCTCATTTTCGCATATCTGGCATATCATATGTACACGGTCCAGATCCTCCGTCATGACGAACTCTACGCCAAAGCGAAAAGCAAATATACGGCGGTCAAAACCAGTCAGGGGCATCGGGGCGAAATCTACGACTATAAAGGCAACCTTCTTGTCGGCAACATCCCCTGCGGCAATATTTTCGTCGATCCGACGGAAACCGGCTCGGACGAAAAATGCCGCATGATGGCGGATTTCCTCGCAAAAGAGCTGTCTCTGGATGCGAAAGACGTCTACAAGGACCTGACCACGCGGACCATTACGATCCGCGGCAGGGACGGCAATCTCAAAACCGTTCCGAAGCGTTATGCCGTAATCAAAAGCGTCATTGATTTCGATGAATTCGAGCGTCTCAAGCTGAAAATATCAAAATCCGGCTTCAAGGGAATCTATTTCCGCAACTCCTTCAAGCGCAACTACCCGAAAAATGAGCTCCTCGCAAACATCCTCGGATTCACGAATCTCGACCGTGACAAAGTCGTAGCCGTGATCGGGCTTGAAAAGTTCTATGACCGCAACATGACTTCCGGCAAAGGGGAAACCAGATTCGAGCGCAGCCGCGACGGTCTGCCGCTCGCATTCGGCAACATCTCCAGAGAGGAAGCACACGACGGCCTGAATCTTTACCTGACGGTCCGCGAACCGCTCCAGGCGATTCTGGAGGAGGAGCTTGACAAACTCATGGAAGTCAACAAGCCAACCGCCGCCTATGCAATTATGGCAGACCCTTATACCGGCGACATCCTCGCCGTGGCACAGCGTCCGACATTCAACCCGAATGTCCGTGAAAACATGAATCCGCAGGCATGGCGAAACCGGATCGCGGAAGATATTTTCGAGCCCGGTTCCATCATGAAACCGATTGCGGTCGCCGGCGCTATTGATCTCGGTGTAGTTACGCCGGAAACACGTTTCGACTGCGAAAAAGGCAGATGGTTCTATGGCGGAAAACTGCTCCGGGATTCACATCCGATGGGAGTCCTTACGGTTTCCGAAATCATTCAGCATTCCAGTAATATCGGAACTGCAAAAATTGCGCTGATGATGGGGGAACGCCAGCTCGACAGCACATTGCGCGCATTCGGCTACGGCAAAAAAACCGGCGTGCCCCTGAAACCGGAGACTTCCGGTATTTTCCGTCCGCTCAACCGCTGGGACAAGCTTTCCATCACCCGTTTCCCCATCGGACAGGGCATTGCGGCATCACCGCTCCAGATCGTTCGGAGTTACTGCATTCTGGCAAACGGCGGGCATCCCGTAAATCTGCGCCTTGTGGACCGGATTGAAAATCCTGCGACAGGAAAGATCGAAAAAATCCCCGTGGTGCGTCAGCCGTCCAT
>DXVA01000026.1:20444-24360 GCA_019408975.1 Lentisphaeria bacterium
GCGGTACAGCGACTATTGCGGCAATCCGCGGGTATCATGTAGCGGGCAAAACCGGAACGGCGCAGAAATTCATCAACGGCGAATATTCCCATAAGAAATATACGGCATCTTTCGTTGGATTCGTTCCGGCGGAAAAGCCGCGTTTCGTTCTGCTCGTGACAGCCGACGAACCGCATGGTTCCTATTACGGCGGCGCCGTTTCAGGCCCCTACTTCAAAAGCATCGCCGAACGCACCTTGAAATACATGCATACACCGCCGGACATGGATTTTGCAGTCTATGATGCCAAATTCAAAGCGGCAAAGGCGAAAGTCATGGAGGAGAAACGCCGTCTCTGGGCGCAGGAAGCCAAAGAACGTGCCGAGCGAGCCCGCCGCAGGCAGATGCAGAAGTCGCAGACCAAATCCACAAGGAATACGGTCCGCGGCTACGCACAACGGTGAACATAGTTAAGAGTTAAGAGTTAAGAGCCACTGACCACTAATCACTAGCCACTAGCCACTGACCACTAATCACTAGCCACTAGCCACTAGCCACTAGCCACTAGCCACTGACCACTGACCACTGACCACTGACCACTGACCACTAATCACTAGCCACTAGCCACTAACCGCTCAACGGGCAAAAAGAGCATAAATGCCTTGAAGCCCATCCGCGTAATCCTTGAGGATGGAAGCGGCAAGCGCACTGGATGGTTCACAGGCACAAAGCGCTTTTGCCAGATAAAGCTCCTTCAATTGGGAATTGCGCACCGTCGTATCATTCACTTCTGCACGGTTTGCCCTGACCGTATCGGCAAGATTTTTCTGAGCCCATCCGGAAACACCCGGAGCCGTGAGCAAAGACTCAAGCATTCCGGCGTATTTTTTATGCGGATGACGCATCAGGACGCGGCAAATCGCCCGGAAATGGGAAAACGCATGTTCCGGGTTCAATTCCCGGAGTTTCTTCTCATAAACCGGACTGTCCGCAATCATGGAAAGCGCAAACAGAAGCGTATCCAGCGGGCTCACAGAAGCGCCGAACTGTCCCATTCCCCTATAATTCCAACCCTCATCCCATGGAGTTTTTTCGATCTCGCATTCCAGCTGAGACACTCCATCCGCCTCTCCGAGAAATGCCAGCAGCGCCGCATCTTCCGGAGCATGTTTTTCCGCATAACGTTTTTTCAGAACGGGAATCCATTGTTCCGGGTTCAGAAAAACCGCCGCCAGTTCATGGTGCGGGTCGGAAACATCGGGTCCCGGAATACAATCGTTTTCCGTAAGAACTCCCGGCGGCAGAATCTCTTTTTCCGCCAGTTTCTTCTGAAGTCCGCGCATCGGGATTCCACGCAGCGGGACATTTCCCTGAACCGCCATCGCTGCGGCAAGCCCGGCGGCATATCCCTGGTTCTGGACATCCGGCTGCATCCGCACCAGCGGCATACAGTCACGATGAGCACTGATTCCGAGTCCGGTCACAAGAATCCCCTCCAATCCTTTCGGCAGAAGCGCACGGAACGGGACTTTGGCAAAATGCGGGTCGTGCGCCGTCGGTTTCAGCATGAACATCGGATGCACGATAAAGCCATGCGTATCGAAATTGCTGCGGGCAATCGTGACGGTATCCGAATAACAGCGGTTTCCATAAAAATCCTGCGGCTGGAGAGTCAGGTCTCCGACGATCCGGCGGCGTTCACGGGTGTCCGCGATCTGGGCGAGGTCAAAATCTGCTTGAAATTTGGAACGCCCCATGACGAATGCACGGGTCAGGTCCAGCACATCATGCTCGCAGATGAACTGATAATCCGTATTGGTCGTATGCCCGCCGGGTCTTACGGGAGGCAGTCCGGCGCCTTGAATCGAGGTTTCCTCCGGCGCCATGTGCCTGGTCTCCGCTCCGGCTGCCGCAGCCACATCCGCATTGCCGGTCGAATCAATCACAGCTCCGGCTTTTACGAGCCCGACACCGTAAGGACCTGCGCAGGCAACACCGCAGACGGCATTGCCTTTCATCGCGGCGGCGACAGCAAGAGTCCCGAACTGAATCTCCGCGCCGGCATCGTCGGCTTCGCGCAGCAGCCACTCCTTCTTCCATTCGATCTCCGCCTTGCCCGAACTCGCCGCAAAACGCGGATTCTCCCCCATTGCGGCAATTCCGCAGTCAAGTTCGTGGGTGAAACCAACGGGATTGCCAAACCAGTAAGTGCAGATTCTTCCCGCAGTGCAGATGCCGCCGAGTTCCCATAAAGACTCAAGACAGAGGGTCTTTGCCCCGGAACGGGCGGCGGCAATCGCGGCGGGGGCTCCGCCGGTTCCTCCGCCAACAACAACGACATCCGCATGCCGCACCTCGGGAATCCGGTTCAGGTCATAAGAAACCGTCCGGCACTCACCGAAACGGAAATACGAATCCTTCCGCACAATGTCGCATTCCGTATTTATCTCTTTCCCCGCAAAGCAGCAGGGTTCGCCGGAGATGGATTCTTTCGACAACCGGGCGATCTCCTCCCCGGAGTTTCTTCCGGCAATCACGACAGGCATGGACGGAGCCGGGCAGTAGTCGTCCGCAACGCCGTCATTCAGATCGACGCGGCAGAGATCGGAGGCGGCAACCAGTTCCGGTGTCCACGTCAGACGGCGCATCCCGACTTCCGCACGAGCAAAATCCGAGGCGCCGTTTCCGGCAAAAAAGAACTCTTTGGAAACTTTGAACACATCATACTTCCGATCCTCGACCTTGAACTGTGCCGGCAGTTTTTCGATTGCCGATACGGAATCATGCGCAGCTTCGCCCATGACAAAACGCTCCACCCGGTAGTTCCCCGGTGCAAATGCTTTACAAGGAACCCCGCAGGCACGCGCAGCAAGGGAACGTTCCGTCGCATCAAGAATCACTTTTGCGGCAATGATCTGAAACCCGCTCCGGTTCGCGACGAGAAGTCCGGCGATATTTCCGCCGGCATCGTAGACGGGCTCCACCGGATGCGTCTGATAAAAGAACCCGATCCCGCTCTCCATGAATTTCCGTTCCAGTATCGATTTGATCTGCATCGGGGTTGCACATTCCAGATCGCCGAAAAAACAGCGGTATGCTTCAGATTTCGGGCTCTGAAAGTCGAAATGGACGCAAAGGTCATCCCCCAGATAAGTATAAGGCGTCACGCAGAACACGGAACGATTTTCCGTTTTCGCGTTCAAGGCACTTCTCACTCCTTCAAGGCTTCCCCCTACCAGCAGGACATCGACGTTTTTTACGACCGGAACATCTATTTTCATTTTTAAGACTCCTGATTCAAGTTTTCTCTCATTGTTTATTATAAACCGTAAAAAAGGAAAAAACATGAAAAATACAGACAAAAACATGGATTTTTTCGCCATATATGCTATAATTTCAGATTAAAAAGGAACTTTTCATGAATCATTTCTCCTTCCGGCTGGATTACGAAAAACGCCTTGCGCAACTGGTTCCCCCTCTGCTGTCGATCGGTTACAGCACTCAAGACCCTCCGGCATTCCGCGCGTTGAAACGCGATACCATCAATATCGGGGTCATTCTGTCCGCAAACTTCAGACTGGCTTCCTATGAAATGGACGGCCGGCGTTATTCCGCGCAAATTCCCGCCGTGGCATGTATCACTCCCGGCCCGCTTTTCCGCCAATGCAACCCGGGCCCCTGCGAAAAACTCTTTTTTTCTTACAGCCGTACGGAACTCCGCCATTTCACTTTTTTCAGTCAAAAACCGGAACATTTCATTACGCACCTGGACCTATCCCCGCGCGTAAAGGAGATTCTGGATGCAATTTTCCGGCTCTGCCGTGAAATCCGTCTCCCGGGAAACGCGGACCGTCTGGACTTCCGGTGCGCGGAGCTTCTGCATGAAACGGTTCTGAATGCTTCCCGCCCGCAGTGTGAAACGGACTCTCCGCAGAAA
>DXVA01000260.1 GCA_019408975.1 Lentisphaeria bacterium
GTCCCACATGAAGTCAATGATATATTCGGGCGTGTAATAACTGTCGAGAATGGAGTTCTGCGCCGTCTGATATTCCTCGTTGGAAAGCAGTTCCTTGAGCGTCTGATGATGGCGATTGCCTTCCATGAAAACTTCGGTCAGTCCGCCCCATCCGCTGAATTGTGAAAGCGTGACTTGCTCCTCATGAGACGGAACCCGTTTTTCGGCTTTGAGTTCCTTCAGCAGACGGATCGCCTTGAAATTTGCCTCAATCCTTGCCGCCGGAGTCGTCGGCATCCCATGTCTGCCGTCATTCTGAAAGTTCCGCGGAACGACCGTTTCCGGAACCTCCCGCACCTTCGATTGAACCGCCGCCTGCATCACGGCAAAATCGAACAAATCCAACTGTATTGCTTCCATCATCTCTATCCTTTCGGTTGATTTTTTGCCCGAAGGCTGACGGACCGAAACAGGATGCAGCGTCATCCGGTCCGGCAGCCGGGAAATCAAACGAAAGAATTTTTTCTTTAAAATGAATCTGTGTTTTGCTATATAGCTTGATGATATTACTATATTCAAAACCTGCAAAATCCCACATCATCCGTAGCCGAAGAGTTCAATTGGTCGTTAGTAGATATCTTGACATCCTACAAGGATTTATCTGATGAACTTAGCGAAAAAATCTGTGATTAAACTGTAAACTGAATACCAGAAAGAGCAGGTAAGAAAAATCATCTATTAAAGAATAATGATTTTTAATGATTCAAAAATATGGAAAGGAGATGAATTCATGATATATTATCCGACTCAAACGTTGCGATACGATTTTAATAAAAAGAAGAAAAATGGGAAAAATAATCAGTGTATTATAAAGCTGGACATTAGATGTCCACTTGTGAATGCCATATTTTTACATTTGTTCTTCTGATAATAAAAAACTATCGGAATATGCGGTATAGTGAGGTAAAGTATGTCTGAAAAACTTTTGCCAGAAGAGAAGGCACGGAAGAAAATTAATATATTGCTGAAAAGTGCAGGGTGGAATATTGTCTCAAGGGATGAATATTCTCCCGGCGTTTCTGCTGTTGCAATAGAAGAAGGCATATTGAAGGGCAACCTTGAAGCGGATTACCTTCTTTTTCTTGAAGGAAAGGCTATCGGTGTGCTTGAAGCCAAAAGAGAGTCAACATCTCTTTCTGATATAGTTGCCAATCAAGCGGAAAATTATACCCATAAACTGCTGTCTATGTATCAATATTGGGAAAATCCGCTTCCTCTGATTTACCTTTCCAATGGAAAAGAATTGTTGTTCAAAAACGCTCAAACTCCCGGTAGCACCTATCAGAAATTGGAGGCAATGCACACCCCAAAGGAGATGGTCAAACTCGCCGGGATCAAATCTTATTTTGCAGGTCTCCCGACACTCGACCCCAAAGGTCTGCGTGATTGTCAGTACGAAGCCATCACAAATCTTGAGGCAAGTTTCCGGAATTCACAGCGAAAGGCATTGATTGTCCTTGCTACCGGTGCAGGAAAAACTTTCACTGCTTGCCTTGCTGCATATCGTTTCCTTGCTTACACACCGGCTCGCCGAGTGCTGTTTCTGGTTGACCGGAACAATCTGGGCAAACAGGCAGAAGGCGCTTTCGGAGATTTCAAACTGACCGAGAACGGAGAACCTTTCAGCACGCTTTATACTACAGAACGGTTGCGTTCCGGCAAAATATCTGATAAGACAAATTTGGTGATTTGTACCATTCAGCGGCTTTTTTCGGTCATTACCGGACTGGAATTGCAGGACGAAGACGATGGTGAATCATCCTTTGAAAGCGACACCCAACCCGATGTGGAGCTGAACGGAAAACTGCTGTTGCCACCTGATTTCTTTGACTTGATTATCGTTGACGAGTGCCATCGTTCAATTTACGGAAGATGGCGCAAAGTTTTGGAATATTTTAAAGACGCCCGCATTATCGGACTCACTGCTACACCCGGTGAGGAAACGCTTGTCTTTTTCAATAATAATCGTGTGGTAAATTACACCCTTGAAAAATCTATTGTTGATGAGATCAATGTTGACTGCCGTGTTTACCGTATCAGAACCAGTGCCACTGAAAACGGCGGAGAAATACACAAAGGGGAAAAATATCGGGAAATCACCACCTATACCGGAGAAAAACGCATGACCCGTGCGGAGGAAGCGACCCCATATCAGGCAAACGACCTTGACCGGGCTGTTATCAATCCGGAACAAATCAAACTTGTTTTGGAAAGTTACAAAAACGCTGTTTATACAGAACTTTATCCGAATCGTGAACCGAATATCGCTTATATCCCCAAGACACTGATTTTTGCCAAGAGTGATGCTCATGCCGACAATATTATAAAGATACTCAGGGAACAGATATTCCCTGGTCAATGTCCGGAATTCACCCAGAAAATCACTTATTCTGCAGGCGACAGCAATGCTTTGATCAAAAATTTCCGTAATGGCAAAAAATTTCGTATTGCGGTCACCGTTACACTTGTTGCAACGGGGACAGATGTCAAACCGCTGGAAGTTTTGATTTTCATGCGCGATGTCAATTCAGAATCTCTTTACGTTCAGATGAAGGGACGCGGTGTCCGGACAATCACGGATGATGCTTTGCGCAATGTTACTCCTAACGCGGACAGCAAAGATATTTTCTATCTTGTGGATGCTATCGGCGTAACAGAACACGTGAAAAATTCACAAGCCCCGGAACCGACCGGTGGCGTCAATATTCCTCTCGACAAGCTTTTGGAGCAAATTACTCACGGCTATTTGCCGGACGATAACTTGAGGTTGCTTGCTGCACGTTTGGCAAGAATCAACAGCAAATCTACAGAGACACAAAAAACTGAATTTGCAGATCTCGCAGGAATGGAGATGAAAGAGATTGCATCTCACATTTATGCGACTTTTGAAAATGGCTCTCTGACAGCAAATCCGTTTGAAAATTCAAACCAGCCCAACGAATTGCGAAAAGCCTTGGTTCAGCCTTTGGCAATGAATGCAAAAGCAAGAGAATACCTGCTTGAACTGAATGCAGGCTATGTGAAAATTTTACAGCCGGGGCGTGATACACTTATTTCCACCGGATTTTCTGTTGAAAAGGCGAAGGAAACGATTACAAAGTTTGAAGAGTATGTGCAAACTCACCGAGACGAGGAAGAAGTCTTGCGTATTATTGCAGAAAACACCGGAGAACCGATTACTTACGCCATGCTTGAAGATTTGAAAAAGAAGTTCCTGACGGCGAACAGTCAGTTCAGCATTGATAATCTCTGGCACTCTTATAAAGTTATAAATCAGAATACAGTTGTCCCGTTCAAAGATGCCACTGAAAAAGAAGTCCTGACCAATTTGGTTCAGCTGGTCCGGTTCTCGTTGAAGATGATTCCGGAGTTGCGGAGTCTTACTTCTCTTGCAGCACAGCGTTTCGAGTTGTGGTGCGGGCAGAATCAGCGTGACACACTTTCGGAAACGCAACGATATGTTGCCCGTGAAATAACAAATTATGTTGTCAGCAATGGTTATGGTTCACGGGCGGCTTTTGCGGAACGTAACAAGAGCTTGCTGATTCAGGCAAAAAAGGCTTTTGGCTCAATGGAAAATGTAGATAAAATAATACTGTCGCTTTCAAATTTTATGTTGGCAGCTTAACGGAGAAAAATTATGGCAAGGACAAATACCGATCAGAATTTAACCCAGAAAGTTTGGAGACTTGCAACAGTCATCGCTTCTGCGGGTGTGGGTTTTACAGATTACATTATTCAGCTTACCTATCTTTTGTTCCTAAAAATGGATTATGAAATGTCGGAAGTGACCGGCAAAAGCGCCATTCCGCCCGGATATTCTTGGAACGATTTGCTGGCTCTGGACGGTATGGACTTGCTCAAGCACTACGAGGAAACCCTTGATATACTTTCGCAACAGTCCGGCTTGATCGGAACGATTTTCACAAAAGCACAGAATAAGATCGGACAGCCGGTTTCCTTAAAAAAAGTAATAGAACTCATTGATGAAAACGACTGGTTTGATCCGGAAATTGACAAGGGTGCTATCTATGAAGGCATTTTGGAGAAGAACGGTCAGGATAAGAAAAGCGGAGCCGGACAATATTTCACTCCCCGTGCTTTGATCGATGCCATGGTTGATGTTACTCGTCCCGGCATTGATGAAACAGTTTGCGACCCGGCTTGTGGAACTGGCGGCTTTTTGCTTGCGGCATTTGCTTATATGAAAAAGCAGTCCCAAGATCAGACCAAACTGGAAAAACTTTACAACGAAAAACTTATTGGTTACGATATTACTCCTCTGGTCGTTACTCTAGGGGCGATGAATGTTTATCTGCATGGTATTGAAACTGACCGCAGTCCGATTTCTTGCCGCGACTCACTTCTGAAAGAACCTGAACAGCTGGTAGATGTGATTCTTGCCAATCCTCCTTTTGGAACAAGACCGGCAGGATCGGTCAACATCTCTGCCATGCGTGAAGACCTCTATGTGGACACCAGCAATAATCAGCTGAACTTCCTTCAGCACATGATGTTGATGCTCAAAGAAGGTGGCCGTGCGGCAGTTGTTCTACCTGATAATGTGCTTTTTGAAAGCGGAGCCGGGGAAACTATCCGTAAAAAGCTGTTGGAAGAATTCAATCTCCACACCGTTTTGCGGTTGCCGACCGGAATCTTTTATGCCAATGGCGTCCGGGCAAATGTCTTGTTCTTCTCCAAGGGGACAAAGACGGAAAATGTGTGGTTCTATGATTACCGTACCGGCGTAAAGCACACCCTTGCCACCAATCCGATCAAGCGTTCCGACCTTGATGATTTCGTTCGCTGTTATAATGCAGAAGACATCACCGCCCGCAAGGAGACATGGAGCGAAGAGAATCCAAACGGCAGATGGCGTAAATATCCGGTTACCGACATTCTTTCCCGCGACAAAACAAACCTTGATATTTCGTGGATCAAGGAACAGGGCGAGTCTGCCGACGATTATACCCTTGCAGAGCTTTTCTCCATCATTGAGGATAAGAGCAAGAATATTTCCAATGCCGTGGAATCCCTTAAAAAGCTGATCGGAGATATTGAAGAATGAAAAAAGAAAACGGACACATTGTCATATTCAAAACAGAAGACGACAAAATCTCTGTAGATGCTCGTTTTGATGCGGAAACCGTGTGGCTCTCTCTGGATCAGATGGCAGCTCTTTTTGAACGGGATAAATCCACAGTTTCCCGGCACATCAAAAACATTTTTGAGGATGGGGAATTGCAGATGGAATCAGTTGTTGCAAAATTTGCAACAACTGCTTCTGACGGCAAGGTCTATCAGGTGGATTTCTACAATCTTGATGTGATTATTTCCGTAGGTTACCGCGTAAAATCTCAACGCGGCACACAGTTCCGGATTTGGGCGACCAAACGGCTGAACGAGTATATCCGCAAAGGATTTACCCTTGATGATGAACGGCTGAAAAATGGTGTCGGCCGCTATTTCCGGGAACTCTTGCAGCGTGTCCGCGATATCCGTTCAAGCGAACGGAATTTGTATCAGCAGGTCACAGATATTTACGCAACTGCCGTGGATTATGATTCTTCGGCAGAAATTACGCATCGCTTTTTTGCAACAGTACAAAATAAAATGCACTATGCGGCTCACCAACATACCGCGGCAGAAGTCATATATCACCGGGTGGATGCCAATAAGCCCTTTGTCGGCATGACCAGTTTCAAAGGGGATTATGTTACCAAAGAAGATGTTTCCGTCGCCAAGAATTATCTTACAGAAAAAGAACTGCAAACCTTGAATCTGCTTGTTTCCCAATTCCTTGATTTTGCAGAATTACAGGCATTGGAAGAAAAAACAATGACGATGACGGCATGGATTTCTGCACTTGATACGATTCTTTCCGGAAACGGCAGAGCCTTGCTGACCAGTAAAGGGACAGTTTCACATCGTCAGGCAGTAGAAAAAGCGGAACATGAATTTGAAATCTACCGGGCAAAGCAGATGCGGGAGTTAGAATCCGATTTTGACCGTATGTTGAAATCATTGGAACAAAACGGGGAGGTTCAAGAATGATTGATACCAAACTTTTACGGCAGAAAATCCTTGATTTGGCAATTCGGGGTAAACTTGTCCCCCAGACTCCTGCCGATGAGCCTGCATCCGAACTTCTGAAGAAGATCAAGGCGGAAAAAGAAGAACTTGTCAAAGCCGGAAAAATCAAAAAAGATAAACACGAATCATTTATCTTCAAAGGTGATGATAATCATTATTATGAGACCATAGACGGCAAGACTGCCGATATTACCGATGAA
>DXVA01000261.1:0-5369 GCA_019408975.1 Lentisphaeria bacterium
ATATATTATATAACAAACATCTGCAAAAACAAGATGAAAAAAGAAAAAAAATAATTTTTTTTGCCGCATTTGCAAGATAAAGAACTTATCAGGCGGAGATATCTGAAAGCAGGGATGGAGATTCCGGAATTCAAAGCTGTTTCGGATAAACAAACAGCTGGTTCTGTTCCCCGGATTCGAATTTCATGTCTTTTTCTGGAGAATATCTCCGCCTGAATTTGCAATCATCGAAGTTTGCATTATTTTGATGCAAAAGCAACACGATATTTCAAAGGCGGACGATCATGAGTCAGGAAAATGTAGAACGATTCTATGCGGAATTGAAACGCAACCCGGAGCTTCATAATAAAGCTCTCCAGCTTCAGGCGAAATTTGAGAGGCAGGAGGAGGTCATTGACGCTTTCCTGATGCTGGCGCGGGAACACGGTTTCCCGTTCACGGAACACGAATTCATTACTTATATCTATGAAAACGGAGAAGAAGTGTCTGACCGTTCATGAACTATTACGAACAGCTCGGCATTGCCGCGGACAGTGACTTTACGGCGGTTAAAAAGGCTTATTACAGACGGGCGAAGGAGTGTCACCCCGACCTCTTCGGCAATGCGCCGGAAAAGGCCGAGGAGTTCAAGCGCCTTGTCATGATTTTCGATACGCTTTCCGATCCGGTCAAGCGACGCAATTATGACGAGACGATTCTGATCGAAAGCCGGATTTCCCATACGGTATCATATGACGGCGATTCAATCATGGATACCGGCGCGGACGATACCCTTGAAGAACTTATCGTCGGAAACGAACCGCCCGGGGATACGCGCCTCACGACCCTGTTTCTGGATTTGGAAAAAACGTTCGTTTTCATGACTTGCCGCGAGGCGAAAAATCTTTATGCTTCAAGGAAGTACAGACGTTCGGCGGAACTCTTTGCTCAACTCGTCGGCATGGCACCGTCGAATATTCTTTACCGTGTCTGGCTGGCGCGTTCGCTCGTGCAGATCCGTGAGTATGGGAAGGCGAAAGTCCATTACAACGCGGCTCTGGTTCTGGGAAGCCGCCGTATCCCTGTTCAGAAACTGCGTGGCGTCCGCCGTGAACTGGACGAGTTGTCGCGCCGCTGTTCCCCGCTTCTGCATAAGCTCAGGCGCTTCTTCAAGCCACCGCAGGAGACGGTCATCAAGATGCCTGACGAGCAGATGCTTGAAGACGCCTCCCGCATCATGGAACAGATGCTGGACGAAGACCGCAGACGGAACCGCAGACGTTTGAAATGATTTCCGGCTGTATTGCCCCCGGCATGTTTCCCGGCGTTACCAGTTGCCTTCAATTTCCCTGATCTTCAAGTTGGTCAGCTTCAGGCTCTTTTCACTGCTTTTGCCTGTCATGATGATGGTCAGGCCGGCGCTTGCCGCACCCTGGAACCATTTATTCGGTTCATTTTTATCTGTGAATTCGTTTTGAAGCGTATAGGAAAGAGTCTGCGTTTTTACCGGCAGACGGTACTGATTGATTAACAGTTTGCCGTCATTGAAAAACATCTGGCGAAGCGGAGTGCCTGCCGGATATTTTCCGCCCCATGGCTGTTTCAGATTTACTTCCCAATATCCTTCCTTTGGAGTGATTGCAGTGATGCCTTTCCGCGCCATATAGAGATGCTGATTCGGTAACTCTCCGCCTTTCCCGACCGCGATTGATTGCCCCTTTTTCCATTTTGAAGCGTCTTTGACTTTCAGCAGTGTTTCATTTCCTGTTGTCGCTTCCGCCAGTTCCGTACCGGTCTCCGGCACGATATGAAATTGATCTGTGTAGATCAGCCGTCCGGCGGAGTCGTTAAAATAAAGTTTTGCCATATAGGTGTCGCTGGATTCTATTGTGCCTTCGATTCTCAGCATTTTTTCCTTGTTGAACTGGAGACGGTAAGTCAAATAACATACGGGGCTGTTGGTTGTCAATGTAAGTGAACCGTCTTCATTTTTCTGGAATTTCGCTTCGCAGCCTTTTTTGACGTTGGCAAGTTTCCAGTTCTCCTGGAGAGTCAGATCGGTATCCGCTGCTGAAACGAACAGAGTGGCTGCCAGTGCAATTCCGGTGAAAATTTTTTCTCTCATAATGAAATCCTTTCTGTTTTTGTTATGGTAACTGGTGATAAGAAATATTACTTCGTGCTGTCGATCAGAAAAATTCGATCACAGAACATCCGGTCTTTTCCATCTTTTGTTTCGATACCGAAAGAGGGACCGGTGAATTTCAGGGATGCCCATATTTCAAATTCCCGGAATTCGTCGCCTTCCGGATAATACTGGGCAAGCGGAACCGAAACTCCCCACCATGAGTCGAAGGCAAGCAGCCCGCCGCGCGGGATTGCTGTTTTTGTGATGAGGTAAAGCTCATATTTGCCCGGTGTGCATTTTGAAACATCGACCGTTCCATGCATCAGGTTTTTCTTTTGATACTGATCATAAAAGTCAAATCCCACTTTCCTGGCGGATTGTTTCATCTGCCCGTCCCGGAACGGCTGGGTTTTTGCTTCGCCGCAGGCGGCATCCGGATCGGGCTGATTATGATAGCCGCCGCACTGCGGAATCTGAATTACTTTGCCCGGAGGCATTTCTGCAAATTGCTGCGGGAGCGGCTTGTTCAGCGCTTTGCAGATAAGATAAGCCGTTTCCGCACGTTGTCTCATATTGAATCTCCTGTATCGTCCGGGGAGTTCCGTCTTCCTCATTCGTGTAATGATGGACTCCGGGGTATATTCGCATTGCGGATATGCTGTTCTGATCTGTCTCCAATGGTTCAGAGCCAGCATGTCAACATCCCAGCGGGCGAGAGAAAGATTCTTCCGTTCAAACGGTTTGCCCTCCAGTTTCTTCTCAAGGGCGTCGAACATTTTCTGCCAGCGGATGAGCCGTTCCGGGGTATAGTTCATGATGTTCGCCCCCGGTTCACTCAGCCCGATGTAATTTTTGGGTTCTTTCCAGACATCTTCCAACTCCCTGACATAGGCGGTCATTTCCGGTGCGGCATCTCCGTACATGTGCCGGTTGTATTCTTCTACCATCTTCCAGGGGTCCTGATACGGGTCAATCATCAGCCTCAGCATCAGGTATTCCTGCATCGGGTACATTCCCGGACAGCCCAGCCCGCAGACGCCAACCCCGCGGACGCCGTTTTCATACATCAGTTTCATGTCTTTCGAGAGCCGTTCCACGAGCCCGAACGGAGCGGAATCAATGCAGATGTAATACCAGTATGTGATCTGTCCGGCGATCCGGCTCCATTTCTTGAGATTGTTCAGTGTTCCGGCATTGCGTTCACCGTCAAGGCATTGCCCCTGATCGTCGTCGACCGGAGCGAAATCGCAGATCCAGTTGTCCGGCATTTTTTCCACATTCCGGGGAGGGATTTCTGTCTGTTTCTTCCGATATGCTAGGGTCGAAATCCGGATTCCGGGAAGCTCTTCTGCAACGGCGGCGCAGAGTTCCGGCAGGTAATCATGAAGCGCGCCCGCCGGGGTGCCGTATTTCTTTTCCAGAGCGATACAGTCCTTGCAGAAGCAGAAAGAACCCGGGACATCGTTGGCGCCGATCGTCAGATACCCCTGTCCGCCCATGCGGCGACCGCGCTCAATGACGCGTTTTGTGAACTCTTTGCGCAGTTCCCTGTTGGAGAAACAGAGCTGAAGGCGGTTGGTGCGTTTGCCGTTCCGGTCCAGGCTGAAATATTCCGGATTGCTTTCAAAATAGTTTTTCGGGCGGTCCCACTTGTAATAGTTGACATATCTTTGATCCGGGATATACAGGAAAAAGCCATGCCCGCCGTCCAAGCCCGGGCAGTCGTCCTTGATCAGTCCTTTGAGTTTGGACTGTTTCGAGTTGCGGTGATTGGCATTCCCGCTGTTCCTGTAAATGTAAAGCGCCGCATCGGGATTGTACAGATACACCATATACGCATGCCGGAACAGAGGAAAGGCGATTTTTCTGTGAAGCTCCCTTCCGCTGGTCGTGAAATTCCTGTGCCGGGGGATTCGTTCACCTCCCGGAAAAGGATTGAAACAGCGGTATCCCGCTTCTTCTTCCAGAAAATGGTAGACGCCGTATGCCGTTCCGTGATTTCCACCGCCGACGATAACCAGGGAATTTCCCTTTTCCATTACGATGGATTCCAGATTGGCGAGTTTTGCTGTTTTTCCCGTTCCGAAAACTTTGCGCATTTCAGGCGAATCTCCGATAAAAATACGTCTGGACGCTGCTGCTGCTTCCTCAGAGCCCGATTTCACGCGCGGAAACTCCGCTCCTGTGGATTTTCGCATGATTTCTGTAAATTCTCCTGCCGCAAAACGGTCATAGAGACCGTTTTCCCCGATCACGACGACATAATCCGTCTTTCCGTCTTTGACAAGCTCCAATGCCGTTGTCTTCCACGGAAACAATGCAGACAGAAGCATGGCGCATATCGCGGTCATTTTCCCGATTCTTTTCATTGGTGATTCTCCTTATTCAATAATACCATTTTTTATGTGACAGATAGATTCCCTCATAGCAGAGTCCGCGCATAAGTTCCAGTTCACGATATTTGTTGACATTTCCGGCAATCATCCCGACATTGACGCTGCGGCTGTGGCGTGACAGCCCCCACTGCACCGGCTGACCGGCTGAGAACTTAATGACCATATAGGGGGAAGAACAGTTCATTTGAACCGTGGCGTTCCCGGCGCTGAATGGTGAGATGCAGAACTCGATATCTTCATTCGTCTTGCCGTCTCCCAGATACGGAACTTTGCCTGGACTGCGGATGCTTGACAGTTTGCGTGGCGGTGTTGAATAATACCCGAGCCCGTCATTGTAGCAGTAAGACGTAAGTGCGGAGGTTTTATCAAGCGGGCAAAACAGAACCTTGTCTCCTGCTTTTCCCAGATATTCCTTTTTCCGGAGACGGTCAAACCATTTTGTATAATCAATGGTGTTGGTGCGCGCCTCCAGTATCCACTCGTTGCTGTCCTGCAGATAGGTGTTGCAGCTTAATACAATTTGTTTCAAATTATTGGTGCAGCTTGTATTGTATGCCGCCTGCTTCGCTTTATGCAAAGCGGGCAGAAGCAATGCCGCAAGAACGGCAATAATTGATATAACGATTAGAAGTTCTATTAATGTGAATAAACGTCTTTCTCTCATAACCTCCTCCGTTCCCGGTTTATGTGCCGATACTGCATGCTGTTTTTCATTTTGCGTCTCCGATTGTTCCGCCGTCCGCCAGGACCGGACGCAGCAGATTTTCATAACAGCGGATCTTTTTGCCTTCAATCTGTTCCTGCAGAATATCCAGCGACATGTCAATCAGTTGTTCACGGTCGGAAAAAATACAGGATATATTAGG
>DXVA01000261.1:5379-6331 GCA_019408975.1 Lentisphaeria bacterium
GGATATATTCGCAGGAGGCTCGAAGCCGAGGTGATGCCCCGCCAGGGACACATCCTCCGGAACCCGGATTCCCAGTTCCGTAAATTCTTTCATCAGGGAAAGATGATAGTAAATGTGTGCTCCGACAATTGCAGTGATCCTGCGTTCCCTGATTGCCGGCGCTACGCGCAAAGCATACTCGTGCATCTTCATATCATGATTTTTCAATGAGATCGAATCCGCCAGACTGTAATCGGGGTCAATCTCCACACCCGCCAGGCGTGCGGCATTTTCAATCGTTTCTCTGATCTGCGATTCCGGCGATGTGAAAGCCGCCTCCAGAAGATAAGTGGAAGAAATGACGGCAATGCGTCTGTGCCCTCTCTTCTTCAATTCGTCCATGAGTGTCAGGAAGCCATAGCGATGATCGATGTTCACCATCGGGACATCCACGAAATCCATGGAGAAAGGCACGTCCATCAGGACAACCGGCACTTTCGCCTTGACCGTGTTCACGATCTCAAGATGAGGCGTTCCGATGATCGCGCCGTCGATGAGGTCGTTCAGGAGAGGCGGACATTGAAAGCCCGCCTGTTTGTAGTAACAGTAGGGAATGGCGAAAAGGTTCCGCCTGCGCGCCTGCCAGGAAAGACGGTAGACATCCGTTTCCTGATTTCTGTCATGGAGAGGAACCACATTCGACATATGGACGATGTGCATGATGAGCCCCGTCCTGACCCGTTCGCCGGAAGCGCCGGAACGGAGTCCGCGCGCCGAAGCGCTCGGCATATAGTTCAGCCTGTTCGCGATCTCCCAGACATGCTTCGTTGTTTTTTCAGAGAAACGTGTCTCGCCGTTCAGCACTCCGCTGACCGTCGCCAGACTCATTCCCGCATGTTGCGCCACATCTTTTATTGTAATCCGCTTTGCCATTCCAGTATCTTTTTTGAAATGTTTATTTGAAACGTTATAC
>DXVA01000262.1:0-942 GCA_019408975.1 Lentisphaeria bacterium
CGCCTTGACAGCTACAGCCTTTTTCGCAGGAGCCGCTTTCACCGGAGCGGATTTCGCGGGAGCGGATTTCTTCACGGGTTCCGCTTTCTTCACAGGTGCCGCCTTGACAATTACAGCCTTTTTCGCGGGAGCCGCTTTCACCGGAGCGGATTTCTTCACGGGCACAGCTTTTTTCACAGGTGCCGCCTTGACAGTTACAGCCTTTTTCGCGGGAGCCGCTTTCACCGGAGCGGATTTTTTCGCAGGGGCTTTCGGGGCGGCCTTTGCAGGAGCTGCTTTGACAGGGGTTGACTTTTTGGCTGCCGGAATTACTTTTTTGGCTGCCGGTGATTTGACGGATGTTTTAGAAGTTGTTTTACGCATCTTCGGTTCCACCGCTTTCTGTTCTTGGTTAGACTCTATTATAGCCATACACAACGCGAGTGCTTCGCGTCCGACTTTCCAGTTTTCATCGCCGCCCTTCGCAATGGATGCGGCAAACACAGCGTGAGAATTCGGAATCGCCTTGATCGAAGTGAACTTGATCACTTTCGGTTTCTTCCGGTCTTTTTTATGAATTTCAAAGCTGTCATTGGTCATCAGGATCGCTCCGTCCTGACCATAAACCTCGAACTTGTTTCCACCGATCGGGAAAGTCCAGCTCAGTTCCAGCGTCGCCGTCGCGCCGTTCTTGTAACGGAACAAAGCCACGACATTGTCCGGAACCTCATGCGTCAGATTCGTTGTCTGCGACATGACGGTGTCAACAGGCCCGAAACACCACTGGAGAAGGTCAGCCATATGTACCGCAATATCCGTCACGAGACTGCCTTTATATTTTTTCTGAACGAACCATGTCGCACCCGGAGACCAGCCGACATCCGGGCTGGATGTTGCGGCGCGCAGGCAGCGGGCATGCAGAGGTTTGCCGATTTCACCTGCCGCGACAAGCTCCGCCAGCTT
>DXVA01000262.1:952-4168 GCA_019408975.1 Lentisphaeria bacterium
CGCACTGAAACGGAGTGACTGATTGACCTGAAGGATCAAGCCTTTCTGCTCTGCAAGATCAATCATCTCGTCGGCTTCAGCCACGGTGGATGCCATCGGTTTTTCGACAAGGACATGTTTACCGGCATTCAGACACTGGAGAGTCTGCTCATAATGATACAGATTCGGTGTCGCGATGATTACCGCATCGACATCGGATTTCAGGAGTTCATCCAGGGAGCTGCAGAATTTCGGTTTCAGTTTATGCTTCTCGGCTAAAGCTTCCGCTTTGCCTTTTTTCGTGTCGAACATTGCCGTTACTTCCGCATTTTTACCGAGAGAAAGCATCTCCGGCATGTGATTGGCGTCAGCAATTTTTCCGCACCCGACCAAACCGACTTTCAACACACCCATTTCTCCTCCTTACTTTTTGTCTAAGATAATGTTTTTATACAAGACTTGTAAAAGTTAACACATAAAATATGAAATTTCAACATCCAGGAAACAATTAAATGCAAATAATTTCTATATCAGCATGCCGTCTTTCAGTTCAACGGTCCGGTCAGCCAGTCCGGCGACATGTTTATCGTGCGTAACCATTACGATCGTCATCCCGCCTTCCGAGCGCAATTCATGGAAAATATCAAGAATTCCCTGCCCTGTCACCGAATCCAGATTTCCGGTCGGTTCATCTGCAAGAAGCAGTTCCGGCGAATTCATCAGGGAACGGGCAATCGCCGCCCGCTGCTGCTCTCCGCCGGAAAGCTCGTTCGCACGATGCCTGACACGATGCGCCAGCCCCACGCGCTCAAGCAGAACAAGCGCCTTTTCGCGCGAATCTTTTTTCGACATGCCGTCCAGCATCGACGGAAGCATCACATTCTCGCAGATATTGAGTTCAGGCAGCATGTGATACGCCTGAAACACAAAGCCGATCTTATGACGCCGGAACGTTACGGTTTCCCGCGCGGAAAGCGCAAGCACATCCACTCCGCCGATCTCCAGAGAACCGGAATCAGGATGTGAAATCGTCCCCATGATATCCAGCAGAGTTGTTTTCCCGCTGCCGGACGATCCCAGAAGCGCCACCCACTCCCCCTGCTCCACCGCAAGCGAAACGCTTTTCAGCACCTCCACCTTATGAGAACTTATTTTGAAGGACTTCGATATCTTTTCCGCATTCAGATAAATCATTTTTCCACTCTCCTGTAACTCACTCATAACGCAATGCCTTCGACGGGTCCAGTTTAGCGGCGCGCAGCGCGGGAATCACTCCGCCGAAAGTACAAAGCAGGACGGAAATCACTCCGATCCACAACAGGTCCGTCATAATGATACGGGCGGGCAGTTCATCGAAAAGATAAATTTCCGGGGGAAAAATCTCCTGCCCCGTCACAAAACGCAGAGCCCGCAGAATGCTCATGCGGTAAATCACAACCAGCGATCCGAGAATGATTCCGGAAACGGTGCCAATCACGCCGACATAAAAGCCCTGCAAAATAAATATGCGCATCACAGTCCCCGAACTTGCGCCCATCGCTTTCAGGAGCCCGATCTCGCGCGTCTTCTGAATCACCTGCGTAATCAGCGTGTTCGTAATGCTGAACGCCGCGACAAGCACGATGAAAACCAGCAGGAAAAACTGCATGTTCTTCTCGACGGCAAGCACACCGAGAATCCGTCCGTTGATCTCCTGCCAGGACTCGATGAAATAGAGCGGCGCCTGCTCCTTCAGGCTCTTTTCCATTTTCTTCATGAAACCATCCATGTGAAACGGATCATCGGTCCAGACATAAACCGCCGTTGCCGTCCCCCAGTCAAGCGAAAAAAGCTCATCGGCGTCATCCAGGTTCATGAAGATGAAATCGCGGTCGAAATCATACTTCCTGAAATTGGAAATTCCGGTAATTTTGAATTCGGACGGCAGGTAAAGTTCGGAATTCTTCGCCAATTCGATCTTGCCGTCTTTGCCTTTTTTGAACAGCTTTGCGATATTTGTGGAAGAATGAACCAGAATTTTATCTCCGACATTCAGCCCGAGTTCACGCGCGATCACGTAACTGACAATCACCTCTCCACGCTTCAAGGAGTATTCTCCGGCGAAAACAACCTCGTCCAATTTCAACTTATTCGAGGTTTGCGCCGGATCAAATCCGATCACGACTTTCGGGACAAAAGTATCATTCTTCTGCAAAAGGACCGGGGCGATCACCGTCGGCAGCGCCTCGCCGCCCGCCTCCTTCACAAGCTTCACGACACGTTCAGGCTCATCAATCACCATCGAACGGTATTTCGGGCGGATCTGCGCGTGTGAGGTCGTATCAAGGAGCTTTTCGCGCATCTTATCGGAAAAACCGCTCATGACAGCCAAAACAACGATCAGGACGGCAACGCCGAGCGCCACGCCGATCACGGAAATCAATGTAATGACGGAAACGGCGCTGCGTTTCGGTTTGAAGTATTTCCACGACAGGAAAAATTCTGTTCTGATTTTCATTCTTTCATGCACCTTTTAAGTTATCCTGATAAATTATCACTCATTTTGCGATTTTTCATCCTCATTCTCTGTATTTTCAGCAAAAAACACTGTATATTATCCTTATTTATAATGGAAAACTGAATTTTCAACGGGAAAAGCAATGAGAAAAGATGACTTATCCGGGATCGAACTTCTGGCGCCGGCGGGAAATATGGCAAGCGCACTTGCGGCATTCGACGCGGGAGCGGACGCCGTTTACTGCGGTTTGAAGAAATTCAATGCGCGAGACCGCTCCGAAAACTTCACTCCGCAGGAGATGTCGAAACTCATTGCATATGCGCATAAGAACGGGAAAAAAGTCCATATCACGTTCAATACACTGATTAAAGAGCCGGAAATCCCCGCCGCTGCGGAAGAACTGTCACAGCTCGCGGAAATGGGGCCGGATGCCGTTATCGTCCAGGATATCGGCATTCTCTCCATAATCCGGGATTTTTTCCCCTCTCTTACGATCCACGCATCAACGCAGATGGGTTTTCACAATTCCGCAGGACTTGAAACAGCCTTGAAAATGGGAGCAAAACGTGTTATTCTGGAGCGTCAGGTCTCACTGGATGAAATCAATAAAATGACAGATTGCGGCAATAAGCTTCCGCTGGAATTGGAAGTTTTCGTACATGGAGCGCTCTGCTGCTGCCTCTCCGGGTCCTGTCTTTTTTCTTCCTGGTTCGGCGGATGGAGCGGCAACCGGGGCAAAT
>DXVA01000262.1:4178-6325 GCA_019408975.1 Lentisphaeria bacterium
GACAATATTTCAACGCCGACGATCCGGCAAAAAAACGGGGAGAATTTCTTTTTTCACCGGATGATCTTTGCGCAATAGACCTGCTGGAAGATTTCAGGAAAGCCGGAATATGCTCTTTCAAAATCGAAGGACGGCTGCGGCGTGCGGACTATGTGTCCAAAGTCGTATCCGCATATCGCCTGCTCATGGATTCCGGGCTCGAAAAACGGGTTCATGCAATGGAGGAGGCAAAGAATATCCTGCGGGGAACCTATACCAGAAAACTGTCACTTGGTTTTTATACGGATGTATCAGCAAAAGGACTGGTCCGCTGCGATGAAACAGGCGGTTCCGGTCTCTACTGCGGCAGAGTTACGGCGGTGCGCCCGGACGGCTTTGCGGCGTCTTTGACAAAACGCCTGCACGTGGGCGATACAATCCGCGCACAGGGGCTTTCCGATTCCGGCGATGGAACCACTCTTTCCGTCCTGAGTCTTCTCGTCAACAACAAACCGGTCATGAAAGCACTTTCCGGCGATCAATGTTTTATCAGAACGGATAAAAAAATCACAAAAGACTCTCTGCTTTACAAGACCGGAGAATCCTGTTCCGACTATGCCCAGCGGATCGCCTCTCTGCCGGAGGCGAGAAAGCTTCTGGACCTTGATATCACGTTATCCAGGAAAAGTATTTCGGCGGAAGTGAAAAATCTTCCGCAAAAGATGCTCTGGAAGATGGATTTGAATCTGGAGGAAGCAACGAAAAACATCTTAAAAAGCGAGGCTGTCCTGAAAGAGTTTTCGGCAACGGCGTCGGAACGTTTCGCACTGGGGGAAACTCATGTCGCCATCTCGGGAAATCCTTTTGTCCCCGCCAGTGAATTAAAGAAAATCCGGCGGGCATTCTGGCAATGGGCGGAAGCCCGCATCACGGAAGATATGACGACATGGAAAAGAAAAGAATCTTTCCGGATTTTTTCACAATTTTATTACTCTCTAAAACAGCAGGAGAAGAAACCGTTTCAGGATTGCACCGCTCTTTCAAAATGTGAAAAAAACGGCAACAGGACGGCAACGGCACGCGCGTGGAATGAAATACAGTCGCCTGACGAGGAAGTGATACTGCCCTATTTCACAACGGAAGATGAACTCAAAGATCTGAAATCCTGGATCGATGAACTTATCAGGAAAGGCAGCAGAATTTTCAGGGCAACTTCTCTTTTTCATTTTGAACTGCTGAAAAACAAAGCAGTGACAATTCGCACCTGTTTTCCTCTGCCGCTGACCAATTCTCTGGCTGTCCGGGAGTGCAAAAGACTGGGTGCCTCCGGTGCACAGGCATGGATCGAACTCGGAGAAGAAGAACTCACAGAACTGCGGAAACGCTCCGTCCTGCCGCTTGAGCTTTATGCCTATGGACGCCCCTTTCTTTTTTCCACGCGGGCGTCACTCAGGATAAGAGAACAGGAAATATCCGATATCCGCAACAACCGTTTTTTCCTGCGCAAAAACGGGAAACTGACCTGCATTCTGCCGGATCGCCCGATGAAACTTGAATGGGACAATCAAGATTTTTCCCGTTTCATCGACTTGAGAAATGCCGTTCCCGACGAAAAAAGGACATCCGGGTTCAACTTCAGCCGAGGGCTGTCCTGACACAGAAACGGCAGAAAAAAACCTCTGCAAAGCAAACGCCGCGCAGAGGTTCAAAAAGCCAGAGAGCTATTCCGCTTTCCTGTTTTCCAAAGGCAGTTGAATATAGAAATCACTGCCCTTTCCGGGTTCGCTGACAACGCCGGGCTTTCCGCCGTGAAGCAATGCCACGTGCTTCACAATCGCCAGCCCGAGCCCTGTTCCGCCGAGTTTGCGGCTCCGCGCTTTATCCACGCGGTAGAAACGTTCAAAAACCCGTTCCTGATGTTCTTTCGCAATCCCCATTCCGTGGTCAAGGACGTCAATGCGAAAGAGATTGCTTCCGCTCCGTTTCATCGTAACTTTGACCTCGGAATTTTCATTGCTGTATTTGATTGCGTTGTCGATCAGATTGATGACTGCCTGCTCCAGAAGCTGGGCGTCGGCATGAATCGTCACATTATCCGCGATCTCAAGATTCAGCCTGATATTCTTCGCCTCGGCACGAGGACGGCAAAGCTCCACAGCCTCGCGCAC
>DXVA01000263.1 GCA_019408975.1 Lentisphaeria bacterium
CTTAAAAACGGGCAATAAAGGCTCCGGTCAACAAAAAACCAAAAACAATGGAGGCGAATCATGAAAAAACTCATGACACTAGCGGCAATCGGAATCCTCGCAGCAGGGCTCGGCACAGTCAACGCGGCGGAAACAACCAAAGCGGCACCCGCAGCTGAAACGTTGAAAAACGGCTTGGCGAACGGGCTCAAAAACGGAACCGGGAAGGGACTCAGGAACGAAACGAAAAACGGTTTGAAGAATGGACTGAAGAACGGGCTCAAAAACGGATTGAAGAACGGCAAAGTGAATGGTAACGGAAAGTAAACTGCATCAATTCCCTGCCTCCGCGTCCGGGAACGGTCCGGACGCGGTTATCCGCTTGATTCCGGGCAGTCTCATGGTATATTTTGCATCTGATGAAATAAGAAACTATCGGAAAGGAGTTCAGCGCAATGTTACAGCCGGATACGGAACAGTTGAATCTCTGGGCAAGTCGTTTTCTGGAACACCGGGAACGGCTTCTGTCGCTTGCACGGAGGAATCTCAATCCGAACCTGCTGAAACGGGTTTCGGCGGAAGATGTGGTTCAGGACACCCTGTCGGCAGCCTGCGGGAAGATCGGCTTTTTCGAAAACAACCCGGAGATTCCGGTCTATTTCAAACTGCGAACCATTCTGTTCCAGACCATTTCCGCCATGGAGCGCAGGCATCTGCAATCTCAAAAACGCGATGCCTGCAAGGAACAGGAAATAACGGAAAACAGCAGTGACTCCTCCGCCCGGATCAACTGGAACATGTTTGCCGACACCGTGACAGGCCCCCTGACCAAAGTCATCCGCGGCGACCGTTACGCCCTGCTGAAAAAAGCGCTGGAATCTCTGCCGGAAAACGACCGGCGGATTCTTGAACTCCGCCATTTCGACGGCATATCCAACTCCGGTTGCGCCGAACTCCTGAATATCGCGCCGAAAGCAGCCAGCATCCGTTATGTGAGAGCGCTTCAGCGGCTTCAAAAACAACTGATCGAATTTACCGAGTTCCAATCATGAATGAAGAAATCTCTCTGGAAGACCTGATTGAACTGTTCCTCGACCGGTGCCGCGCCGGCAGTACACCGGATGCCGCATCCTTCGCCGCAGAACACCCGGAACACTCCGCCGAATTATTGAAAATTCTGCCGCTGCTGCTTGAAATGGAAGGACTGGGACATGAAAAAACGCAGAAGATTTCTCCGCAGCCCTCCCAGGCACCGAATCTGCCGGACTCCGATTACAGGCTGCTCAGGAAGATCGGAAGCGGCGGCATGGGCGTCGTGTTCGAGGCACTGCAGATTTCCCTGAACCGCAGAGTCGCGGTCAAACTGTTGTCCTCTTCTCTGCTTGCAGATGCCTTACAGCGGGAACGCTTCGAGAATGAGGCACGCGTCATCGCCATGCTTCACCATCCGAATATCGTCAAAATCCTCAGTGCCGGATGCAGCCCGGAGCGCTGCTACTATGCAATGGAACTGATCGAAGGCAAAGGGCTGGATCAATGCACTTTCAGCGATCTGCGCGAAATCGCAGGGATCGGACTCCAGGCGGCAAAAGCACTGGCTTACGCCCACAGCTGCGGCATCATGCACAGGGACATCAAACCGGCAAATCTTCTCCTCGACGCCGCCGGCGAAGTCCATGTAAGCGACTTCGGACTTGCGTTCGTCCTGCGCGGCGACAATGAGATTGTGGAAAGAGAAGGTTCCCGGAGCGGCACCCTCCGCTACATGTCCCCGGAACGGCTGGCGGATGGCGTCAACACCTTCTCCTCCGACCAGTATTCCCTCGGCGCGACGCTTTATGAACTCATCGCAAAATCCCCGCTTCTCCCGGAACGGTCTCCGAAAGAATTGATGGAAAGAATCTGCCGGGAACCGGTGCCTCCGCTGCAATGCAGCGAACCGGATCTTGCCGCCATCATCAATAAAAGCATCAGTTACCATCCCGGCAGCCGTTACCGGAGTATGGACGAAATGGCGGAGGAGCTTCAACATTTTCTGAACCGCGAACCGGTTCACGCCGCCTCGCCGTCACCGGCAAAACGGCTCGTTTTATGGACAAAACGCAAACCGGCAGTTGCCGCGCTGACCTTTGCGGCGTTTTCCTGTGCCGCCGCTTTCGTCATCGCGCTTGCGGAAGGCTACAGACGGACAGCGGACGCCTTGGAGCAGGCGGAACGGAATGCCGCCGTCGCGGATGAGACATTGTCGCAGGTCTTCGCCCGCATCGCGGAACAGCCGCCGTCGCAGAAAAACACCCTGCTGCTTTCGACTTTACTGCCCTATTACCGGATGATCGCCGGCGAAAGGAATCTGCCGGATTCGAAAATCTGCGAAGCCAACGCCATCATCGGGGAATGCGCCCTGCGTGCCGGCAGCTACGCGCTCGCGGAAAAAGCATTTCGCAGTATGATGAAGTTCAGAACGGATGCTTTTCCCCTCAACCAGCTCGCTGCTGCGCTCAAAAAACAGGGAAAGGCAGAAGAAGCCGAAGAACTGTCCCGACAGGTTGCCGCCCGTTTTTCCGGATCGGAAAAGGCGGAGGACCGTTTTGAAGCCGTCCGTGCATTACTGGCGTTGTCCAATTCCCCGGAAAGCAAAGAGCGTTCCCAGGCTTTCGGAATTCTGGAAGCCCTGCTGGCGGATCATCCGAATCATCCGGAGTACCGGTTCCAGTATGCACAGCTCCTGGGCGGAAATCCGCGGCTGTTCCGCAACAAACGCATCCCCGGCGTCGAACCCAATGCTGTCGTCCTGCTTCTGCAACTGGCCGACGCGCATCCGGAACGGCCGGAATACGGACTTGCGCTGGTCGAGCTGATGCTGCGCAAATTCCGTTACGCACGCTCCTTCCGGGAACGCGAACGGCGGGAAGCCGCAGATACGGTAACCCTCTCAGAAAGGCTCCTCGGGCGCTGGCCGAACGATCCGCAGATCGTCTCCGCCGTGGTTCAGCTGCATAAACGGTATCTTGAACTTCTGCGTCAGCGAGGAAAAGATGCCGAAGCCGGAAAAGAAACGAACCGTCTGCTCGGCATTCTGGAAATCCTCTTTTATAATCCGGAGATATCCGATGCGGTAAAGGAAAATCTGCTTCGTCTCCAATTCCGGCATCTGGAACTCTTCCGGCGCAGCGGCAGGACTGAAGACGCCGCCCTGCTGCTGGAGAAAATCAAGCGGGAGCTGACTCACTATCATGGGGCGGAACTGCCGGAATTCAGGAAAAAGCTGGAGACGGAAACCGGACGCCATTCACAACTAAAACCACGAAAGGAACAGACAATCCCATGAAACATTATTTTCCAGCCCATGCCGGAATCTTTCTGCTTCTGGCTGCCGCCGGCGCCTTTCCCGCTGCGGACGCAGGGGAAAAACAAATACAGGAACGGCAGACGCCGCACCCGGATTGCGGAATCCCTTCCGGCGCAAACATTGCACGCAGATACTTCAAGGGAAAATCGGGAGGAATCAGCTATTGCCTGATCACGGAAAACATGACACGCCCCGATACGCCGTCACTGGTTCTGATCCTTCACGGCAAAAGCGGCTGCGGCACTGACAATACACGGCAATTGGCATCTCCGGCGGTAAAGTCTCTGCTGGGCTTTATCCGCTCCAGCGGCGAAAAAACCGTAATCATCGTCCCGCAGTGCCCGCCGGACCGGGACTGGGTGCGCGGCGGAACGGGTTCCATGCTGTCTGTCGCGGCGGAGCTGACGGCGGAACAATGCCGGAAGTTCCGCATTCCGCCGGAAAAGACTTATATTACCGGCGTCTCCATGGGCGGAGGAGCCTGCTACGCCATGATGTCTTCCCGTCCCGGAATGTTCGCAAAAGCAATCGTTGTCAGCGCCGGGGGACGTCCGTCTGCCGCTGGAAGCATGAACGGCGGTTTTTATATCATCCACGGCGAAAACGACCGCCTGATCCCCGTGGCAAGAGCCAGGGAAACGGCGCGGATGCTTGCCGGGGACAAGAAGAATCAGGTTATATTCAAAAGCCTTCCGGGGAAAGGCCATGCCGACGGAGCAGAGGCTGCCTATACGCAGGAGTGCTGGCGCTGGCTGTTCCGGCAGAAAAGTTAAATATGCAGCAGTCCTGCCGCCCACGGGCAACCCCGACTACAGCAAAAAACAGGAGTCATACATGAAACATTGCATTTACTTTATTTTGTCCGCCGCTTTCCTATTGAATCTGAACGGGCGGGAAAAAGAAAAAAACGACATGTCCGCCACTGGAATTTCACAAAACAAGCATGTATCTTTACAGCCATCTCAGACAATACGACAACAGAAACAGGAGAGAAACATGCCGAGGCCCCGTGAAGAAATCATGAAAGACATCAATTACGACGAGTCAAAAATTCCGTCTTACACCCTGCCCTCCCCGCTGGAGAAAAAGGACGGGGGACGCATCACAAGTGCTTATGAATGGGTGAACAGCCGGCGTCCGGAAGTGCTTGCACTGTATCGAGAGGAAGTTTACGGGCAGACTCCGCCGCGCCCGGACAAGATGTGGTTTGAAACCCTTTCCGTCAGGGAAGACGCTCTTGACGGCACCGCGATCCGGAAAGAAATCCGGCTTCACTTCGCCATGGACAACGGGAAAAGCCACTCCTTCGTAATGCTGCTTTACATACCGAAAAACGCAAAAGCGCCGGCGCCGGTGTTCCTCGGGCTCAATTTCAAGGGCAATCATGCCGCAACGGATGAAAAAGACGTCCGGATGACAGGAAGAAAGCCCGACGGCGAAATCGTGCATCCGAACGGCAATGCCTCGCAGGTCCACCGCTGGCAGTTCAGGGAAACCATCCGGCGCGGTTACGCTTCCGCGACAGTCTGCTACCACGATATTTTCCCGGACCGCAACGACGAAGCAAGCTGGCATCACAGCATTTACGGACTGTTCTATCCGGACAAGACGCCGGAAGAGATTCATGCACGGCATTCAGCGATCGGCGCATGGGCGTGGGGGCTCAGCCGGATGCTGGACTGCCTGGAACGCGAACCCATGGTCGACAGCGCAAAAGCAATGGTTCACGGTCATTCCCGCCTGGGCAAGACTGCTCTATGGGCGGGTGCGACCGATCCGCGTTTCCGTCTGGTGATGTCCAACGATTCCGGCTGCGGCGGAGCGGCTCTGTTCAAACGCTGTATCGGGGAAAATGTCGAAATCATACTCTCCTCGTTCCCCTACTGGTTCGTCACTCCGTTTGCAAACTATATCAGGAACGAGGCGGGAATGCCGTTCGACCAGCACTGGCTGATCTCTCTGATCGCTCCGCGTCCCGTCTGCATAGCAAGCGCGACGGAAGATTTGTGGGCTGATCCCAAAGGAGAATTTCTTTCCGGAGTCCATGCGGCGGAAGTCTACCGCCTCTTCGGTGCGAAAGGGCTCGGGACAGATATCATGCCTCCGCCCGACAAACCCGTCACCGGCGAGATCAGTTATCATCTGAGAACCGGAAAACACGATCAGACTCTGGAAGACTGGCTCCACTACTGGGAACTGGCGGACAGGCTGTTCCGAAAATAAAAACTGCCCCACGGCAGAATATGCGGAAATATACAGGGGGTGCTGAACCGGGAGGCATCATGTTGCATTTCTGAAAAATGACATGCTGGATGCTCCCCGATCCATGAAAATACAGACTGGAACCGGATTTCCGGCAGATTGGTCTGACATGGCAGACTTAAAAAACTGCAGGATTCAAAATGTTTGTAAACTCTGAAAACTGCCGCTCCATGCATCCAGACTTCCAGCGGCTCGTCGAATAATCTGCACCGGTAAAATGCCAGATGCCATTTAAATATGAACAGCAAACTGGTTTATGAGAGCATTAATAGACGGATTTCTTTTATTTAAAAAATTGGTTTCATAGTGCGATGCTCTGCATCGCAAAAATGCTTCGTGCAGGACTTTCAGTCCTGCTTCGGTCCAGCTGAACAAGCTGGTCGCCGCAGGCGAAATCCCCGACAGGGCGTATGCTTGCATCGCGGTAGTTTATTGGGAAACGTGAAAGATGAAAAACGCCGCGAGATTTTTTCAACATGCAAGAGATGAATGACTACATGACAGAGATGCTTTGCAACTATGTGGGCTTTCTCTTACTCGGGAAAAGCCATAAAATTTCAGAAAAAAAAGATCATCACTTGACAAATCAGAATATTCCATTATATTATAAAATGAACTACCCCGCCGCAAGCAGCGGGGTATCGGAGATAGCAGCGTATGTCA
>DXVA01000264.1 GCA_019408975.1 Lentisphaeria bacterium
GTGAATGCGCCGGCAGGATCATCCATCTCCTGGTACGGTATTCATGTATTTGAAATGCTTCAATGTATCATGGGCAGAGGAGCCGTCTGCGTCAATGTCATGCCGGACAGCAAAGGATATGTCTGCCACATCATTTACAGGGATGGGCGGCGGGGAATTGCAGAACTTTCCCGGAAAGGATACCGTTATGGCGGAGTAATCCGTGATGACCGGCAGGAGGAAGTCATGTTTCAAGTTACCGACCAGGTGCCTTACTACCGGATGCTTCTCCTGAAAGTTGCCGGATTTTTCCAAGGAGAAAATCAGGGAGTGCCGCATGGGGATTCTCTTGAAATCACGGCAATGATTTCCGCAGTGGAACGCTCCATCACAACCGGCAGACCCGAGTCGGTTTATACCAAATCATATGAAAACGAGGTTAATTCATGTTTCAATATCTTATGACTGTATTTCTGATTGCTGCGCTTTCCGCTTTTTCACGGGATTTCAATGTGGATAACACCTTTACGCATTGGAAACAGAACAAGAGCAACTGGATCAGGCCATTCGGGACATATCAGGTAAAACGGAATGAAAATCACGCACACTTGTCCATTGAAGCGACTTCCTCTTCACCGGCACATCTGTTTACCACAGCATCCTATCCGGTAAAGGTAAATGACCGTATAGAAATTGAAATCACTGCAAAGGGCAGAGGTTCCGCCGAATTCGGAATCTATTTCGGCGATGCCTCCGGCACGACTTTCGGACTGGAGCAGTTCCATGTAAGAGTCACCGGAGAAAACATGGTTTACAAACATATCTTCACGGTCAGACAGCAAGGAAAAAAGCTTCCCGACAGAATCCATCTTTTCGTCGGTGCCGCAAAAGCTTCCATGGTTGTCTACGAAAAAATTTCGGCACACCTCGCAGAACAATCCGTTCCCGGATCACGTTATGCCGTTGACGCGGAAGGAAGTGTCCTGCTGGATCCATTCTCCAGCCTGCGGAACTGGTCCGTGCAGCAGAAAAAATATCCCTCCCCAGAACTGGTTGTCGAAAACGGGAAAACGGCAATGAAACTGACACTGCCATCCATTGTCATGGGGCGCAATCTCGTGCCCCTGGGTGCCGGAATGAGGTTTGCAGATTTCGAGGGAATTTCACTGGAGGTCAAGGGAGATGGTTCCGACAATCCCCTCCCGGTGACGGTTGCGGGAATCAGCAGCAACATTTACTATTGGCGTTACACAGCCTATATTCCGGTTCAGGGGACAGAATGGCAACGCATCAGACTCGCATGGAGCGATTTTGTCGCACCCGACGGGCTCATGCCGTCGAATATCGGAGAACGCGGCACTCTGACGCCTTCCGGAATCGGAACTGTTATTTTCGGGGACGCATGGACGATTGGACATGGCAATCACTCCATCAAACCGTACAGCATTATGGTCAGGGAACTCAGAATGCTGCGTAAGGCATCTCCGCAGCCATTTCCGGATTACCCGGTCCCTCCCCTGAAGAATGTCATTGCAAAAATGCGTTCAGGGAAACCGGTTCTCATCTTCTGCGCTGGAGATTCCATTACAGCGGGAACCACGGTCAGAGATCCCGACAGAAACCGCTATGCGGTTAAGCTCGAAACTCTGCTCCGGCAGAAATTCTGCAATCCCGGAATCAGAGTCCGCACGATCGCCGTCGGAGGAGCCAGAAGCCGCGATCTCCGAGTCTGGTCAACACGTGATTACACTGATTCGGACCCCCCTGATCTGGTAATGCTTCTCATCGGTTATAACGATAAAAGTTACCTTTACTCCACGGATTATTACCGGGCATCCGTCCGCGACTATCTGCGCCGGGTACGTTCACTGACCCGTGGAAAAACAGCTTTTCTGCTGATGCCGCCAATCCCCGGACAAGGGGCGCGTTATACCATGATGGACGATTATGCCGATATAATCCGCGCTCTGCCGGAGCAGGAAGACATAACCGTTTTCGACCTGGCGAGAGAGTTCAAAGCAATGCCGGAGAAAGTATTTTCCGGATATTTTTCCGATATGGCGCATCCGAATAATGCCGGACATGCCTTTATCGCGGAAAAAATTGCCGCCTTTCTCTCCGCAGAACAATAAGCCATTTCCTGTATGAATACAGAATAGACATAGAAAAGAAACATATCCATAATGACAAAACGCATTCTGAAAACGGCGGTGATCGGACTGGGGCGCATCGCGTGGAGCGACCACCTGCCGGCAATATTGAAAAATCCGAACTTTGAAGCAGCGGCAGCCGTCGACCCGCTCCATGAACGGTGCAGAGAGGCAACCGCGGAATTCGGAATAACACGTTCTTACGAATCCATCAAGGCAATGCTGGAACATGAAACGCCGGATCTGGCTGTGGTCTGCTCCCCGACCATGTTCCATGCGGAACAAACCATTCTGCTGTTGAATCACGGAATCCACGTCTTCTGCGACAAGCCTGCGGCTTCAAACTCCGATGAAGTCCGGGCAATGTTTGCCGCTGCCGGGAAAAACGGCAGAAAACTGATGATTTACCAGCCGCGCAGAATGTTTCCGGACTCTTTCGCCGTCAAAGAGATTCTCCGCTCCGGGAAGCTCGGCGATATCTACCAGATGAAACTTTTTGCCGGAGCTTATGTCCGCCGCAACGACTGGCAGGCATATCTGAAAAACGGCGGCGGCATGCTCCGCAATTACGGGGTGCATTATATGGACCAGGCAATGTATCTTGCAGGCGAACCTCTTGAAGCGCTTGCATGCCGCACGGCGAAGATCGCATCCCTCGGAGACGCCGACGACGTGGTGAAAATTCTGTTGAAAGGGACGCGAAGCAATCTGCTGGTGGACATCGACATCAATCAGGCGGCAGGGCTGAATCCTTATCTCTGGCTGATTTACGGTTCCCATGGCGCGGCAATGCTTGCTTCCCAGAACTCCCCCTGGCATCTGCGCCGCTTCGATCCGGCGGAACTGCCCCGGATCATGCCCGATTCCCGGCTTGCCGCGCGCGGCCGCAAATATCCCCATGAAGCAATCCCGTTCACGGAGGAGGAATTTCATCCCGCTCCGGTAAAATCTCCCGCTGAGCTGTATTATGAAAACCTCTACGAGTATATCTGCGGCGGGGCGGTCCCGCTGGTGACGGAAAAAGACACACTCTCTCTGATGAATCTCCTGGAGCAATTTGCAAAGACGGTTCAACGCATTCCATGAAAAGCAGCGGGTTCAGGGCAGCGGTCTGTTCCTGCGGTATTGCGACGGCGAAAGCCCGGTCTTCTTCCGGAACAGGCGGGAAAAGGTGCTGAAATCATTGAACCCGCATTTTGCGGCAACTTCCTGAATCTGGAGTTCGTTGTTCCGGAGAAGCTCCATGGAATAGTAAATCCGGTGGATCATGACAAATTCATGAGGAGCAATCCGGTTGATCCGCTTGAAAAATTTGCGGAACCCGCTGTATGACATGTGGAACTCCTTCGCGGCAATCGTCTTGAAGTCATAATCGGAAAGCGGGGAAAAACGGATTTTCTCGATCAGGATATCCATTTTACTGTTGACAAAAGGCTGGCCGTGTTCCCGGAGATAAATCTCAGTCAGCAGTCCGAGCAGTTCTTCCATGCAGAGAACCGCTTTGTGATGGTTCTCTTTGGAACGGGTATGAATATATTCCTGCATCTGCATGTAGACCGGCGTGAAGCGGGCTTCATCTTCCGGTGAAAGTTTCAGGCACCCCTGCGGCCACATCCGATCCAGGGAACCGATCATGCGCTCCGCCCTCGCCCCGGAACAGTTCGTCCATGCATGGCTGCGCCCGTTTTTATCCCGGGAACCGTAGACATAGTAATTTCCCGGAGACATCCAGAATACAGCCGGAGTCGCGGTTTCAGCCGGAACTTCCGAATTCTTCGCAAAGACAAAATGCCCTCTCCGGCAGTATTCCAGACTCCAGAACCAGCTCGGCTGCACCTGTGTGCGGGTCATTGGAAAATAGACTTCCTGCGCCCCCGCATAACTGAACGATAGATCGTCAAAATAACTCATCGGGTCAAATCGGTCAAATTTTTTGTCATTTTCGTTATTCCCATTTTCAGAAAATATAATATAATAAATAGAAACAGCAAGCAGTTTCATTGCCAAAAGAATCAAAAAATATGCAAAAAGGACCTTATCATGTTCAACCGCCTGAATCAGTCACAGAAGCAATGGGTGGAGGAGACTTTATCCGGCATGACCGCGGATGAAAAAATCGGCCAGCTCGACTGTGAATTCGCCCCGCGCATCATGAGCGACAACAGCGATTGCGAGGCATATCTCAAACAGTATCCGCTGGGAATCATCTGGATCGGGCATTACGGAAAGCCCCCTGCCCCGGGAATGAAAAAATCCGAAGTGGCACAGGGAATCACCGGTCCTTTTGAAAATAAAATACGAATTCCCCCGATTTTCTGCGGAGATTACGAGTCGGGACTCGGAGAGGAAATCGCAGGCTTCACCAAAGTGCCGCGCATGATGAATCTCGGCGCGGCATTTGATCCCGCGGCATGTTATGAATTCGGCAGAATCATGTCCGAAGAAGCGCGCATTGCGGGAATCAACCTGATCTGCGGAACCGTCTCCGACCTCAACCTCAATCCCTATAATCCGGTCACGAATGTCCGCTCCATCGGAGACAATGCGGAATATGCGTCGCGTTTTCTTGTCGAGCTGGTAAAAGGGATTCAGGACAACGGCGTTGCGGCATGTTCCAAGCACTTCCCCGGCGACGGCGTGGATTTCCGCAACCAGCACTATGTCACAAGTCTGAACACGCTCAGCAGGGAGGAATGGTTCGCCAAACACGGCAGAGTCTTCAAGGCGCTGATTGATGCGGGTGTCATGACCATGATGATCGGGCATCTCGGGCTGCCTTTCTTCGATCAGCCCGACCCACAGGACGGCCGTTACCGTCCGGCGTCCCTGAACAAGCACATCCTTCGGGAACTTCTGCGCGGAGAACTCGGTTTCGAAGGACTGATCATGACCGACTCCATGAACATGGCTGGCTACTCCTCATGGTTCAACACGCAGGAGGAAAGAATTCTGGAATCGTTCAATGCCGGCGTTGACTTCTTTCTCTTTCCCGGTGCGGAAGTCTTTTTCCGGACGATGAGACGTGCCCTGGCGGACGGCAGAGTCACAATGGAACGGATCGAGGAATCCGTCAGGCGGATTCTCACCGTGAAAGCCCTTCTGAATCTCCACCTTCCCAGACAACTGCCGGACGACAGCGAACCGCTCGCCGACATGCTGGAGCGCAACCGGATCTCGGCGGAACGGATCGCAGCAAAAAGCATCACACTTTTACGGAACAAAAAGGAACTGATTCCTCTGAAACTGGACAAAGGAGCCAAAATTCTGCTTCTCTCCACACCGGATGTTCCCGCAGGGCACGGAAGCATGATTCCATTCTGGGAGGAACTCAAAAAACGCGGGTATGAAGTGAATTACCTGCCGTTCAAGTTTTTCCATACGGTAAGCATGGTGCCGGACGCCTATGACATGACGATTCTCATCTGCTGTGCGCAGTCCCGCTACGGCGATCCGCGCGGATTCGACTCTACCATCTGGGCATTCATGGCGGCACCGCTGAAAAGACGCCTGATCATTTCTTTCGGCACCCCTTACTATCTGTATGACGTCGATTCCGCGGACACCTATATCAACGCCTATTCAAACAGCCCGGTCGTTCAGGTTGCAACGGCAAAGGCGATATTCGGGGAAATACCCTTTCAGGGACATTCCCCCGTTTCCATGCCCTATTGCTTCAAATTCGGAGACGGCATCACCCGTGAAAAGGAGGAGTCATATGCATCCAAAATCTGAAAAAAGTAAAAGCGGAGAACAGGTTTCATTCCAGCGCAGCCATAGACTGAATCACGATTCGGCAGAATCTATGGCAAACAGTGGCAGAATGGAGTGCTCACTCCGCGACCACATGAAAAACGGAATGCAAAGAATGAAATTGATTTTGAATCCAGAATCACATTCTGATACCGATGATTTCCGGTGTCTCGCGGAGCGAGTCCCCCGCCATGATTTTGTTTCCAATGCCGAAATCTGTCGTAATCCGCGACCGGAAACGGTCTCCAAAAGAAGACGGAACCAGTCCCCGCCCAATCTCGCTTCTCCTTTCTTCACTCGATTGTTGAATTGTTCGATTGTTCGATTGTTCAAATG
>DXVA01000265.1:0-1950 GCA_019408975.1 Lentisphaeria bacterium
GTGTTTTTCAGGGAGTATTCCGGGCAGAAATCGACAAAAGCCTCGTCAATGATGAAATTGCAGTCACTGCGCTTCAGAATCAGAGCAAGAAGTCTTTCCGGCTCAAATGCCGCGCCGGAGGGATTCACGGGATTGCCCAGCATCACAAGGTCGCCGGACAGCAGAGAGGCGCCCAGAGCCTCCGTGTCAAGCTGAAATCCATCCTCCTCCCTCAACGCGAAATGAATCACGGGAAGCCCGGCTTTCCGGCAGGACTCCTCATATTCCAGATAAGAGGGCGTCACAATCACCGCGCGGCGGGAAACAAATGCCCGCGGAAGCAGGTCCAGCAGTCCGCCGGAACCGTTTCCGGCAAGAACGCAGTCCGCCGGACACGAAAATTTCCGCGCAATGTCCCGGCTGACGCTCTCCGCATACGGTTCCGGGTACGGCGCGGCATGGTCGAACGCACGGAACCAGACCTTGAACATGCCTTCCGGCTGCCCGCACGGGTTCAGGTTCACGCTGAAATCCAGGATCTCGCCCGGAGCGCAATGCGCCTCCGCCGCCAGTTCTTCCAGATTGCCGCCGTGGACAATGCTCATGGCTTCACCTCCCGGCAGGAACCGACCGGAATGAAGAACGGAACGCCGTCTCTGCCGTAAATCACTTCGGATTCGATATTGAAAATCTCGCGCAGGATCTCCGGCGTGATGATCTCGCGCGGCGTGCCGACATGCAGAATGCGCCGGTCGCGGATCGCGGCAAGACGATCCGAACAGCGCGCGGCGAGATTCAGGTCATGGAGCACCATCACGACAGTGATTCCGAGTTTGCGGTTCAGGCGCCGCACCAGCTCGACCACCTCGAATTGACAGCAGACGTCCAGAAACGTCGTCGGCTCGTCCAGCAGAAGCACCTTCGGTTCCTGTGCCAGCGTCATCGCAATCCACGCTCGCTGACGCTCCCCGCCGGAAAGGCTCATGACTTTGCGTGAAGCTAGCTCCTCCAGATGCGTCATTTTCAGGATATCGTCCACCACCATGCGGTCCCGCGAGGACGCCATGCGCCATGCGCCGTGGTGAGGGAAACGCCCGTATTCGATCAGCCTGCGCACCGTCACGTCCTCCGGAGCGGCATGAATCTGCGGCAGCACCGCAAGCTGTTTCGCCAGCTGCCCGGTATTCATGGAATGTACGCTTTTCGACTCCAGGCAGACGGTTCCCGCGTAGGGTTTGAGAATGCGTGCGATCGTTTTCAGGAGCGTCGATTTTCCGCATCCGTTCGTTCCGATGAACGTCATGATTTCGCCGGAGGCAATGGAAAGGTTCAGGCGCTCGATCACGTGCCTGGAACCATATCCCGCGGTCAATTCGGAAAGATCAAGCTTCATGTCCGTCGCTCCTCCTCAGAAGAAACAGGAAGAAAGGCGGTCCGAGAAGCGCGAGAATGATTCCCACGGGAAGCTCCACGGGGTCCATCGCCATCCGACCGACCGTATCGCACCATACCAGCATCCCCGCACCGAACAGAACGGAACCGGGCAGAAGCCAGCGGTAATCGGAACCGATCATGAGACGCACGATATGAGGCGCAATCAGCCCCACGAAACCGAGAAGCCCGACCACACTCACGGACGCCGCCGCAAGAAGCGCGCTCAGAGCAAGAAGAATCACGCGCATCAGCTCCACGCGAAGCCCCAGCCCCGTCGCCACTTCGTCGCCGAGCGCCAGAATGTTCAACACCTGCGCCAGCAGAAGCGACACGATCACGCCGCCCGCCATATATGCCCATACAAGCTGAATCTGTGTCCATGATTTTGCCGAAAGACTCCCGATCATGAAATCCAGTATCACCACGGCGCGCTCGGAATTGAACAGCAGCATGACGCTGACAAGAGCGCTCAACATGCTCGCGACCGCCACGCCGGACAGAATCAGGCGGATCGGCTGAATGCCGCCCTTCCATGCC
>DXVA01000265.1:1960-6178 GCA_019408975.1 Lentisphaeria bacterium
CCAGTGCGCCGCAGAACGCCGACGGCACCAGCAGGCCGGAGAATTGAGGCAGGAGAAGCAGGATCACAACCGCCGTCAAAGCGCCGCCGGCGGAAACGCCGATGATGCCCGGCGATGCCAGCGGATTCCGCATGACTCCCTGGAGAATCGCGCCGGACAAGGCAAGGCACGCGCCCACCATCGCCCCCAGAACCACCCGGGGAAGCCGGATGTAATACAGTATCAGGAAATCGGTCTCTCCGTCAGCGTTCCAGAGAGTTTCAAGGATTCGGGCATAAGACAGTTCACGGGAACCGCAGCGCATGGCGACGAGCAGAGCCGAAACGGCAAAGAGCGCCAGCAGAAGCAGAATCACGATCCGGAATCCCGGACGCTGTCTTATGTCCCCTTTGGTCATTTCACGATCTTCTCCCAATCCTTGTCCGGGTAAAGACGCTTCGCAAGCCCGAGAAATGCCTCGGGATACCGTTTGCCGGGCAGATAGAGATAACTTTCTGCGTCCAGCACGTAAACACGGTTGTTCTTTACCGCTTTTAAGTTACGCCAATCCGGGCGTTTGTCAAGGATTGCGCGCACTCTTGACGAAAGTTTATTGTTGGAACCGGCGCAAAGCAGGAAAATCACGTCCGGATCGGACAGCAGCAGCTGTTCCATGCTGTATTTCACACGGACTACGGAAGCCGGAGGGACAAGATTCCGGCCGCCGAGGCGCTCCGCCATGTTCGCCGTGTTCCCGCGCGGAGTCTCCGAAAGGAAACCGGTGCCGGAAACGATCATGCTGATGAACGTAACCGGCTTGAGCCCTGCCGTTTCCGCGCAGAGTGCATTCACTTCGGAAGTGATCTTTTTGCGCACGGCTTCCGCTTCCGGAGGATTGCCGTTCACGCGACTGAAAAAATCCAGCAGAGTCAGAAAATCGTCATAATTCGTGTAATCGACGCAGACGCTTTCCACGCCGGCGGAGCGCAGGAGTTTCTGAACATCCCAATGTTTCCCGCGTTTGCTGTGAAGCAGGACAAGGTCCGGTTTGAGCGCGAGCAGTTTTTCCAGATTCGGATTATAAAAGTCCCCGACCACAGGAAGATTTCTCGCCTCCTCCGGCAGGACATGGAGTCTCGGCGCATGGGGTCTGGCGATCGCCTTTCCCCCCGCCGCATACCACATCCCCGTCAGGGAGATATGGAGCACGACCGGGCGCTTCGGAAGTTTATGTACCGTCACGGTCTCGCCGTTGCTCTGCTTATATGAAATCGTCTCCGCCGTCTCGGAAACAATTCCTGCGGAAAGCAGCAGGGGAACCGACAATAAAATTGTAATAAGCGTTTTCATTATTCTGTAATACTCCATGGATCGTAATACATATTGTTTTTGGGACCGAAATCTCCGATTTTATGGATTGTATTAAAACCGACACACGCCGTCTGAGATTCATTCACAAATGCCATTTTACGGGAATCCACATGACCGTCAGCCCATAGAATATTGGCAGAAGCCGCATGCCGAAAATGAATTCCGCATCCATTTGGCGCTTTGGAACCATCTATCGCCAAACTATGAGTATCCCCGGTAGTGCTTCCGACGGAATAGTATCCATACATATCGGGATAAGCCACAACGGTTCCCAGTTTACCAGATGCTGGAGTTGCATAATCGCCAAATATAACAGTCTGGGCAGGCTGTTGTATTTGAGAGTCTTTCAATCCGTAACCATTGTACATGCTTCGCGAAGAACCGGAAGAACCGCTTCCTCCAGTGCCAGACTGAAAATACATCTGTGAACCTATGTTTACATTATACGCATATCCGCCGGCTCCAATAACTAACAAATTATCATCAGGGTCCAGACTTTGTTCCATAGCAGGACATTTCAATGAATGCACGGTTTTAGGGTTTAAATACATTCCCATAAATCCCTGCTCCAAATGCCATTGATAAATATAAACACCGGAAACACCGGAAAGATTACTTCCTTCTTTTTTTCCCAACCAAATAGTTTTTTTATCTGTCCCATAACTCGGCATATTGTAGTCCCAGTCTCCGGAATAGAACTTCCAAGCCACTCCGACCTGTTTCAGATTCGAGGCGCATTGAATGCCTTTCGCCTTTTCCCTCGCCGCTCCCAATGCGGGCAGAAGCATTGCCGCGAGAATGGCGATGATCGCAATCACGACGAGGAGCTCTATAAGGGTGAAACCCCTTGTTTTCACCCTGCGAAGTAAGAATATCGAACAAGGAACACGGAAACATTTGAACAATTGAACATCAGAACAATTCAACAATGGAATGGGAAAAGAAGAAACAGGATCAGGGGACTGGCAACATCCTGCTCTGCCGCCGCAACCTGAAGCTTCCGGAAAACCGGGTGCAAATTGGTGTTCCGCAGTGTGGAAACGATCATGGTTCGCTTTATGCTCTGCAAGGGAAGAACCCGGAATCCCGCATGGTGATGGAATAGAATGGTGCTGCATTTTTTCATCCTTTGTGTTACGCGCACAATTCAGGCGGAATATTCGCTTGCAATATCCGCCGAAAAAATTTTGACTGCAACAGGACCCGACTATAACGGTTGCGCGACAGCTTCGGACTCTCACCGAATTCACTGTTTACAATCAACGAGAGTTATTAATATAATCGTATAATGCACCTTTGTAAAGCGCTGCTGCGAAAAAAGACGGAGAATAACAAAGAATGCGTTGCATTCCTCCGCATCAAAGCCGACCTGAAAGGTCAGGATCTTGAATCCAATCAGAATGAAACGGCACCGGGAAGATTCCTTCCCGGTGCCGTTTCGCTTACAGCTGTCAGAACGCCGAAATGTTATTTCGCGGCAGCCTTGTTTTTCAGCTCTTTCGCATAAGCGTCCATCTGAGCCGTGACTTTCTTCACGGAATCGCCGATCTTGGAAGCCTGTTCCTTCAAGTCTTTGGCTTCCTGCCCGAGCATGTCTTTCAGAGGAATCGCGCTGATCTTTTTGGCAAGTTCATCGGCTTCGACTTTCTTGGCTTCGAGGAACTTTTTGCATGCCTCGATTTTCGCCTCAAGCTGTTTTGCATCCAGCTTTGCAGCTTCTGCCTGAACATCGGCAATCGGTTTGTTTTCATCGACGCTTTCTCCGCATCCGCAGAGCATTCCGGCGGCGATAAACGCACCGGCGAGAGCACCCATCACTTTTTTCATTCTTACTCTTCCTTGTTTTAATTGATTGTTTGGAAAGATAAAATATAACATCTGTATAATAATATAACAAAATCCTCCGGAAAATCAAGCATGAAAATTCCGGCTTTCGCAAAATCGGGATGAAATTGCAATACAGACATAAAAAACGCGCCCCGCAAGCCGGTGCCGACTTGCGGGGCGCGTTTCGGGAAAAACTGCATTTTCCCATCGCAGCAGGAAGCTGTTTATTTCTTCTCCTCCTCCAGCGGGACAAGCTGGTTGTCAACCCACTTGTTTTCGGAAAGATTGACGCGAATCTCATGCACAGGGTAGACCCAGACAAGATTCATGGAATTTTCCTTCACCGGCCACTCATAAACCTTTTTCGCTCCGAGAACGGAAAGTCTGATCTGTGCGTCCTGCTTCTGGAAATGGGCAATCACGATCTGCCCGGAATCCCGAAGTTTCGCAACGACGATACCGCCATCCTGCGGATATTCCCCCCAGGCGATCAGGAAAGTTGTTCCCATCGGGAATACAGACTTGACGGACTCGTCCATCGCCAAAGCAAAATACTCTTCCTTCAATGTGCAGGCAAAACCGGTAGTCCCGGATGCATAAGGATTTTTCCCTGCGAAAGAAACCGGAGACTCCACCAGAGGGTCGAAATCTGCGAACTTCTCAAAGGTCGTCACCGCAACACTCGAAACAGGCTGGGGTTCGGGCGGCATACCGTATGCGGCGCGTTCCTCCCTCACCATATATTTCGCGGGATTCAGGCTCTCGATTTCTTTGTAGTGGATTCCTCCCGGCATAAACGGCTTCAACCCCTGATGAATCTTCTCCATCCAGAGTTTTCCGCTGATGTTTGTCGTTTTTCCACTGCGCCAGAAAAGAATCGTGCTGTGTGCGATCCCAAGGTTCTGTGCCAGCAATGTAATGTTACCGTAGTAATCGCTCGCCCTGTCAATCGCGTCCAGAATTTCAGGAGTTACTTTCATGTTTTCATCTCATGTTTCAGTTATATGATAATAGATTTTACTCATTGAAAGAATATAATAA
>DXVA01000266.1 GCA_019408975.1 Lentisphaeria bacterium
CTGCAATGTGCTTGTGTTCCCCGACCTGAACTGCGGCAACAGCATCTACAAAGCCACCGAGCGTCTCGCCGGCGCAACCGCCATCGGGCCGCTGGCACAGGGACTCCGCAGGCCTTTCATGGACGTTTCCCGCGGATGCTCCGCCGATGACATCGTCGACTGCGCATGTGTCGCCGCCATCACGGAATGGGCAGACTGAAAAAATATTTGAACCAGCGGAAAGCCGGACTTGAAAAAGTCCGGTTTTTCTTTTGCAGGAGCACAAGATGAAAAACAAGTTACTGATTCTGCTTGTGGGACAGTCCAACATGTCCGGGCGCGGTTATCTTACACAGGAAGACATTACGGAAATCCCCGGACTGACCGCAATCCGGCGCGATTTCAAGTGGATTCCCGCTGTCGATCCGTTCAATTACGACCGTCTGGATTGTCTCGGCCTTGTCGATTCCAAGGACCCGTTTGAAGAGAAAGGGCTTACCATCGGAGACAGGCGGCGCGCGGGAGTCGGTCCGGGACGGACATTCGGGAAATATATGAAACAATATTTTCCCGAATGCGAAATCGGCTTGATCCCCGCATCCATCGGCGGCACCCCGATCGCGGCATGGCTGCCCGGTGGGAAAGACCCCTACAGCGAGGCACATCCTTATGACGACAGCCTCAAGCTTGCCCGGGAGGCAATGAAAAGCGGACGGATTGCCGCAATTCTCTGGCATCAGGGTGAAACCGACGCCTGCCAGAAAACACCCGGCTACAAAGATAAGCTGAAACAGGTCGTGATGAATTTCCGGAAAGACCTCGATCTGCCGGAGGTTCCGTTCATTCTGGGGGAACTCGGAAGCTTTCTGGATTCCTCGTGGCCCGTGGCGGATTACAACCGCATGATCAAAGAGGCAGCAGAAGAACTCACTCATACCGGATGGGTTCCGACCTTCGACCTTGCCGACAGAGGCGACAAACTTCATTTTTCCACGGAAAGCCAGCACGAACTCGGGCGCCGTTACTGGGAGGAGTTCCGCAGGCTCTCGGCTATCTGAAGCGGATCAGCAGGAACAGACGGGTGCCGGCATCTTCCGGAAGCGCAAAGGCATCCGTCGCTTCAAAAGCCGTTTTCTTATTCTTTTCCAGAAATGCAAGCTCTTCCCCATACTGCTGCGGAGTCCGGTAAACCATCAAACACCCGCTGCGGTTCAGAAGCCCGGCGCTTTCACGAATCAGTATCTCCGAGGAAGCGACCGCGCGCGCAGTCACACAGTCATAGGCATGCCGATACGGCACTTTGCGCCCCAACTCGTTCCCGCGCGCATGGATTGCGTTCAGGTTCCTCAATCCCAGTTTTCCGGCGGCGGAATTCACATAATCGACTTTCTTGCGGGTGGAATCCACAGGAGTGAAGGAACAGTGCGGAAACGCCGCCGCAAGCACCAGCGAAGGAAAGCCCGCGCCGCAGCCGAGATCGCAGATATGTTTCGGCGTCTTGAAAAAATCCGGCATCGCAAACGCCGGGGAAAGCGAATCGGCGACATGCCTGCACCAGAATCCATCCGGTTTGATCGCCGTCAGGTTGAAAGATTCATTGGTCTCGTAAAGCACTTCCCCCAGAAGCGCCATCTTCTTCATAAAAGCATCGTAATCGGCTGGATTGCAGGCACGAAGAAACGCCGTCACGGTTTCAGGCGGAAACGGAATCATAATCCCCCTCTCAACTGGATCACGAGAATCAGCGAGGCGATTGCGAAAAGCACCGGAACCGCCGTTGAAACGATGCGCCACTTTGTGCTGCCGGCAATTTTGCGAATCCAGTCACGCATCCAGTAGGGTTTGGCGGAAATGAAAATTCCGATTGTGCCGACCACAAAGCACATGAACGCGAAAAACGATGAAAATTTCAAGTCCGCGGCATAAGAGGCATTGAGCATGAAATGCGCGACCAGGATCAACGTGCCGGCAAAGGCGCGGGAAAACAGGTAATCCAGATACAGATAGCAAAGCACGGCCAGGACGATGGCGGCGATGACGAGAACCGTAAGATTTTCTTTCGCGGAAAACATCGGCTCCACGTTCGGAATGAAAAACAGAAGCGCAAGAAGCCCAAGCACCGCTCCGGCGCCGCGCTTCCGGGGAAGCTCCTCCCATTTTTTCAAGCTTGAGGACCGGATAAAATATCCGGTCACAACCGCGATCAACAGGGAAATGAAAATACAGGCAATCAGAGAAACCGCTAAAATCATTTTATTCCTTCTTCGTAATGCTTATTCGTTGGCTTTCAGGTATTCAATGTCACTGATCGCCGCTTTTTTATATGACTGCTTCACGCCGGGTTCCGGCTCGAACATGATCTCCTCTTTCAAATTCGAGGAGAGACGCCCGACACGCGTCAGACCGGATTTCAGAGTCAGCCTGACATTCGGTATCCAGAGAGTGAGATTCGGCAGGCGCTTGACCTCGCCCTTTTTAATCTCGACCGAGAAAGAGCGCTTCTCCGGGCGGGCGCGCTTATGGGCGATTGTGACGACATGTTTTCCCATGCTGAGGTTGCGGAGGGAGAGCAGTTTGGACATGCCGGGATTGGCAGGGTCCGGCTCGCTTGTCCCGACCATTTTGCCGTCCAGGTAAATCGTGATGTAGGCGGGAACCGTCACAAGGTCGATCCCGCCGGTATTGCTGTCCAGATTCAGCGCGACTTCGAGTTCATTGCCCGCCGTAACCGTGACATCGCGCGTTGCGGGATCATAGCCTTCCTTCTCCAGACGGATCTTATACACGCCGGGGCTCAACTGCTTAAGTTCCATCGGAGTATCCGAATACTGTTTTTCATTCACGAAAACCCGCGCACCGGACGGAGTCGAAGTAATCTTCAGCGTACTGGGGATGATCTCAAGCCTGACATCTTTCAGCAATGTCTCCTGACGGCGCACCACTGTCACGACCTGTTTCAAGGTGACATAACCATCTCTGGCGATTTCCAGATTGTGTTTTCCCTCCTCGATCCGCTCGGAGAAGGGAGTCCGCCCCATTACAGTGCCGTTCAAGGTAACGGTCGCCCCTGCGGGATTGGTGGTGATCTTCAATGTGCCGACATTGGAGGCAAGATCAGTTTTGAGCTGGACGGGGCGCCCGTCTTCGTTCATCGTCCATGAAACGGTCCGCTTCGTATAACCGCTCTTGGCAAGCTCGGCGGAATATTCCCCGTAGGGCAGATCCTTGATCACAAGCGGGGTCTCGCCGATCTTCCTGCCTTGAAAAATCACCGGAGCCGCAGTCGGCACACTGGTCAGCATCACGGATGCGGTAACGGGTTTCAGCTTCACATCAATCTTTCTGTCCGTTCCCTGCTTGACCTCCACCTTGACCAGCTCCGCTTTGTATCCGGGCTTTTCGAGTTTCACAATGTAAGTGGATGGAAGCAGAGAACAATGGAACGGCGTCACTCCCCGCTCTTTTCCGAGCAGCGACACAGTCGCCCCCGCCGGCGTCGATATGACATCCAGCTTCGGTTTCTTCACTTCCGCCTTCTTTTCCCGGCATCCCGCCGCAGAAACAGCAAGGAAAAATGCCGCAGAAAGAACCGTCAATATGCAAAACAGCTTTTTCATGTTCTTCATCATCTCTTTCCGCTCGCTAAAGTTTCAAGTTTGATCTTATTGGCACGCGCTTTCTGGTAAGGCTTGCTGTCCGGGTCCAGATACTCCATCAGTTTCCGGCACTCCTGCGCCGCCTCTGCATACTGTTTCCGGCGGAACAGAATGTTGATGTTCGTTTCCGCATCCTTGATCATCTTGCGGAGAATTCCTTCCGCCTCTTTCAGATGCCTGGAGGCAAGATTCAACTCTTTCGGCGGCGGATCGAACTGCTCATAAAACTCGACGGCAATCTGATAGCGCAGAATCGCATTGCGCAGATTGTCCGGGCGCGCCTGATAGTTGGCAAACAGATCCTCCGCCTTCAGGAACGCCTTCTCCGCCTCCTCGCGCATTTCCTCGGCGGACAGCGAAACCGTTTTCAAGCCGTAATCCTCGGCGAAACGGTCCACTGCCATCTCAATCGCCTCAAAGGAGCTTTTCGGATAATTGTTGCGCACCGTAATACTGTTCAGGTAAGGACCGTAGCTGACCGTCAGGGAACGCGTTTCATCCACGCCGTCCGCGGACGGGGACGGGGGTTCCTCCTCCAGCTTCATGAAATCGGTCTCTTTGATCGAACTGAGCAGAGTCTTCATATGGTCCTTGTCGACCTCCCCGAATTTACGGACGAAATGCCGGCGGTGTTTCAGGTCGTCCAGCATGAAAACCGCGGAATTATCCTCGATTTTCAACGCAAACCGGAACACATTGTCCTTTGAGACGATCTGCTTTTCATAGTTCAGGTAGAACGGATTGCGGTCTGAAAGCGAAACCGGAACCGCCGGGGCGGTATTTTTGTCAGCCGCTGTATCGAAAAGCAGAAACAGGCTGACGAAGATCACGGCAATCCCGATCACGCCTATGGTGAACAGGATATTCCCGCGCCGCAGGAAACGGCGCTCCGGAACGTTGTTCTCCGCTTTTTTCTTTGAAAAGAGATTATTGATATCCGGCGCGACGGACGGTGCGGCAGTCTTTTCCGGAGCGGGCGCAGTTTGCGCCGGAGGAATCGAAATCGTCACCAGTTTCTTCGGCGGGACCGCCCTCTGCGTCACATCGGAAGGTTCACTTTCTGCCGGAGCAGTTTTCTGCGGAGTCGCGGAAGCAGGGCGGGATGTATGAAAAATAACCTGCGGTTTTTTCTTTTTCTGCGTCTGTTCCTCCAAAGCCTCCGCAGTCTTCTCCGCAGTTCCGGCATTCTCCTCTCCGAAACGCAGCACCTGATCCCCGACGACAATCAGATCGCCCTCTTTCAGGAGCGCAGGCATAGTCAACGGATTTCCGTTGAGTTTCGTCCCGTTGGTGCTGCCCAGGTCTTCAACCCGCCATTTACCGGCGGGATTCAGGCTGATTTTCGCATGGTAGCGCGAAACGCCGCCGACAAGAAGCTGGACATCATTGTCCGTCTCCCTGCCGATACTGACTCCGGACGCCGGAATCTCTTTCGATTCACCGGTCCGGGGACCGTTCAGAAAATAAAGTTTCACCATATCTCAATCCTTTTTTTCACACCGGACCGCGCTCTCCGCTTTCCGCCGGAGCAAAGCGCTGCCGAACTCTCTTTCCGTCCCGGCATCCATCACCGCCGCCAGATCCACGACATCACCGCAGGCACTGCGCGTCCGCTCTATTGTACCGGAGGGTAATTCTATCACATAAAACGCCTTTTTGCAACAGGTAAACAACCGCCACGGCATTAAATTCCGCACTGTTTTCAGAATTTTATGATCCCGCCCGACAAAAATCACATCCAGCGGAATCGACATGAAACAGGTATGGATCGAACTGCAATGATCGAACACCATCGCATCAAAACCGTCAAAATTCCGCCCGATCATCCCCCTCGCCCGCTGCCAGAGCCCCATGGCGCATTCGGTCCGGAAGGAAATCACGGTCTTTTTCGTCAGATTGCAGATCATACAGCCCTACCTTGCCAGCGTCCTCAACGCCTGATAAACGATCGGGCCGATCAGGATAATGAACACCGAGGGGAAAATAAACACCACCACAGGAAACAGAATCTTGACCGGCGCCTCGTTCGCGAGTTTCTCCGCACGCACAAATCTCTTGTTGCGGAGCTGATCCCCCTGAATCCGCAGCAGCTGCCCGATGCTCACCCCCAGTTCATCCGCCTGGACAATCGCACTCACGACCGACGACAGTTCCGGCTGGCGCACCCGTTCGCTCATCTCCTTCAAAGCCGTCTGCCGCCCTTTGCCGAGCTGAATCTCATGAAGCACCCGGTTCAGCTCCTCGCCGAGCGGGTCCTCCTTGCGCCGCGCCATAATGTCCCGGAGCGCCGTCAGAAAGTCTTTTCCAGCTTCGACGGACAGCGTCAGCAGGTCCAGCACATTCGGCAGGGCTTTCAATATTGAAAGATGCCGCCTGGCGACAACCTGTTTCAGCCACATGGAAGGGTAGAAGGCAAATGCAATGCCGAGAAGCAGTCCGGAAAGAGCATTATCCATTGCAGCAAACACAACGAACAGCAGAAAACCGAAAATCGCCATGAATATTTTCAGGGCAAAGAAACG
>DXVA01000267.1 GCA_019408975.1 Lentisphaeria bacterium
AAACCGCTCCATGGCGAGAACTTGATTTATCAAGTTCGAGAGCTCCGGCGGAATCTCAGTGGTGATGCCGCTGTCCCGGCGGCTCTCGAAGCTTCGCTTCTCGTCCGTTAGCGGTTGGAACCGCCGCCGGAGGGAGAAAGAACATGAGGGCTGCGCGCCCTCATACTCCGCGGCAGGTGAGAATCACCTGCACCTCGGCAAACCAAGTTTGCCGTCTTTGGAGAAGCCGTAATCGGTGTATCGTTTTTGCCGGTCTTTACGCAAAATATCATTTTTTTCAATTATTTTTATTTTACCCTCTTGACACTGGTATATAACGGTTGTTATAATTACTGGAAACATAAGAAAGGGAACCGGGACAAAGCCCGGGTTCGGGAGATTATGCCGGAAGCGATTTACAATGAATTAAGCAGCCGCTTGGAACAGTATATTTCCGAGCATGGACTGACGGGAAAACTGCCGGGGCTTCAGAAACTGGCGAAGATTCTGGGGGCGAATCACATCACGGTGAGGAAGGCTGTGGAACTGCTGGTCGACAGAGGACGCCTTGAAGTGATTCCGTCCAAGGGGACTTTTGTGTGCAGGAAAGTTCCGCGTCTGCGGAATCACCGCCTGATCGGGGTTGTCGGAGCTTTCGGTTCCGGTTACTGCCGGGAGATGCTTTTCGAGCGCCTGAACGCTTCCGTTTCGGATTCCGGTTACAAGTGTATGGATATCGCAAACAATCCGCGCCTCTTTTTTGCGAATCCGCGCCTTCTGCTTCAATTTCCTGTGGATGGGTATATATTCCTCGGCGATTCTCTGAACCGTTCGATTCTCGAAACTCTTATGGAGGACGGCATTCCCGTGATCTGCACAATCAATTCCAATTTCCCGGAAGTGAACCATGTCGGCATGGACCATTTCGACGGATATGCGCGTGTATTGAAACTGCTGCTCCGGCAGGGATGCAGGAGAATTGCCTTTCTTGATTACGAACGTGCCGGAGATTTCAGAAATTATATTGAAGATATCCGGAATGTTTTCATTTCCGTATTGGGAACCCGGTTCGATCCCGCTCTGTTTGCAACTCATGATTCCGCCGCTTATTACCGCCGTTACGGGGAATCTTATCATGAAGCTGCCGCCATGGAGACGATCAGCGCGTGGAGCGCTTCTCCACCGGATGCCGTGGTGACGATTCCGCCCATGACTTCTTTGCTGAAACGGCATTTCCCCTCGGTTACGCTCGTCAATTTCCGGGATTATTCCCATCAGTCCGCCTGTGACATTCACGCATATGCGGATCTTTCGGAGGTACTGCGATGCGCCGTCAGACGGATGCTTGAATTGTTCGACGGAGATGAAGAACTGAAAGAAATAAGAATTCCATTTATCATAACGCAAAGGGATGGACAACGTGAATGTCTGCAAGAGACCGGATGAAAATGGTTGAGGAACTGAAAGAAAGCGGTTCCAGTATGATTTTTTGGGGAATCTGGTGTTTTAGGAGCCACAGTGAAAGCTGGCATTCAAAAAGAGACGGAATGTTTGAAAATTAGGATGATATAAGGAGAATCATGTTACAGATTCAAAAAACCTCGGAGAGTTTTAATGCTGCGGCAGCGGAGATTACATTGGACGGGGGTGGATGCGAGGTGTCTTTCACCGGGTCTCCGCATGGCGGAATTGCAGCTCTCTGGTTCCATTTCCGGATTTTTAATGACGGAAAAGATTCCCTGCCTCCTCTGATGAGATTGAGGTTGAAACACATCATGACCATGCTGGGCGCCGGCAGCGGCGACTTCTGCCCTGTGATTCGTTATGGAGAAGGACAGTGGAAGCGCCTGACAGAGGGAACTTTATGTGTGCGCGAAGATGGACATCGAAGCGTTTGCTGGCAGGTGGAAACTCCGGAAAGCGGAGAATATGCGGAACTGGCATTTTGTTATCCTTATGGATTCAATGAATTCGAAACAATGCTGAAAGATACCGGAGGCTATTGGAAATGCAGTGAAATCGGCGTTTCCACAGCCGGACGGAGTTTTCTACGGATTTCCAACTGTTGCGGTTCAGAATCGGAAAAACGCAAAGGATGTTATCTTTTTGCCCGTCAGCATGCGGCTGAAACATCAGGTGCATGGGTGCTTGACGGAATTCTCAGGCGACTGGCGGAACTGAATGTGACTTTTCCTGTATGGTGCGTGCCTTTTGCCGATATTGACGGTGTCGTCGAAGGAAATTACGGCAAAGACTCCTTTCCGCAGGATATCAACCGTGCCTGGGGCCCGTATGCGCCGATGCGTCATGAAAATATGGTCATGATTCAGGATTTGAATCTGTGGAAGTTGCGGGTGATTCCTGAAGAGTCTGCCATTTTTGATTTTCACAGCCCCGGCGCTGCGGAAAAAGGAGTATATTCATTTTTGCAGAAAGCCGTCCCGGCAGATTCCCGTTTTTATCACTGGATTCAGGAAACCGGCAGGGCATTGCAGCCTTATTCCCATGAGGAGTTCGTCAAATATGGAAAATACAAAAAGTTTGCCGCATGGGGTGATTTTTATAATCTTTCCGAATTTGCTTTCAATACCCTTGATATTTCCTTTGCTTCCATTGAAACAAGTTATTATGAGGCAGGACAGCAGATTCTTGAAATAAAGGATTACCGGAAAATCGGTGCGATTTTTGCCGAGCGGCTTGTATCGTATCTGCAATGATTCTGCTTGCAGGCAGATTCATTTGTTTGGAAAAACGGTTTCAGGCGGGATATTGAATGAAACAGTTATCATATTTTATAATTAAACGAAAGAAAGGAAGAGAAAGTATGAAAAGACATATTTTCACTTTGATAGAGCTCCTCGTTGTGATTGCGATCATCGCGATTCTTGCGGGACTTCTTATGCCGGCATTGAATCAGGCAAGGGAGAAGGCACGTTTTATTTCCTGTGCCGCCAACCAGAAAACGCTCGGAACAGCCATGAACATGTACTGCGACGACTATAAATCGCATATGCCTTACGATGAACTGAAAACCAATGCCGCCGGAATGTTTATGATGACGTATATGGATCGCAGAAAGGGGGTGCCGCCGTATCTGCTGGTTACTCTCGGCTATTACGGGAGAGGCGGAAGTGATATGACCGGATTCTATCTGCCCGTGTTGCGGAAACATTTCAAATGCCCCTCCGATCCCGGCGATCCTGCCGGAGCAAGGCTGAAAGGAACGTTTTATGCGCCGGATTCATGGGGCGGCGATGCGCATATCTCCTACTCTCTGGCTGTTTTCGACGATATGCTGATGAAACGCTGGTACACTCCTGACGGGCTTGCCACACCCGGAAAATACGGCAGGGACCGGAACAGCGGAACAACGGTTGCTCCCGGGAATTTCATCGCCGCGGATTCCATTCCGTATGCCGGAACCATCTATTTCCGCAATCATCGCACTCAAATGAATGTCCTGGCAATCGGAGGGCATGTCTCCGTATTGAAATATCCTTCCCACTTATGGATTGATGGAGATAAGGCATCCAAAAAGAAATATATGGATTACATGGATCAGCGTCAGTAAAAGTGTGGAGAAGATCTGATGAGATTACTGTTCGTTATTTTGCTTTGCTTCGTTTCCCTGACTCTTTTTTCTCTGGAACTTCAACCATTGAAAGCGTCAAAGGAAGTCGGCAGTTTCATCCTGAAAATGCGCTTCCGCGAGAATTTTAATTTGAAGAAACTGCCGGCAATGGATTTTGCCGTGAAAGATGGGGCATTTGCCTGCGGCGGGAGACTTGTCCCGCTTAATCCTGTCACCGGAAGCAGGGAGATCGATTTTGAGGCATCGCTCGGCACGGTGCGGAAACTGACTTCCCGGTGCGGCATTACGATTTCCGGTGTCCCGGCAGGGGGCGTGGTTTATGAGGTTCAGCCTGTGGTCTTTCATGAAGATGATCTTTCAAAAGGTCTGGACTTTGAATCGCCGGAACGGAGCGGTGTCTGGACTGCGAATCTTGGAGCGAAAGCTTCGTGGAGCGGGAAATACCCGTCCGGGGGAAAAGGCTGCCTGCGGGCGGAGTGGGGAGTTCACCAGATGGTTTCCCTGCTTCCGGGGGAACGGGACTGGACGCGCTATACGGAACTGCGTTTCAAGGTCCGGTATCCGGAAACCGGAGAACGCAACCGGAACATGTTTCTGTTCGACGGAAAGGCGGTGCATCGCCCCGGCATCAACGACACGATTCCGGGGGGACGCCTTGATCTGTTCCAGGAAAGCCGCAGGACTTTCAGGCTTGACCTGCGGGCATTGAAGAAGCATAATCCCGACATTGATCTTTCCAATATCATGGCTGTCCAGTTTTTCTGGAGTTCGACGCCGGTTGTCGGTGAAACCGTTTTCTATTTCGACGATGTGCAGCTGTTGACCGCCGAGGACCTTGAAAGGGAAAAGAAAGACGGATACCGCAGGCAGTTTGCGGAACTCCGCAACATGGTTCCCGGCGCGAAGATAAAGAAATGGGAGGGGGAAATCCACGCGCTGGAGCAGTGGTTTGAAGCGGAAAAATATGAAGCTCTGGACAAAGGCGTGACTGCATTGAAGGAAAAAATTGTGAATTCGACGGTTCTCGGCAATGAGGACTTGCGGATTGTCGCAGTAGATTCCTCGGAGAAAGTTATGCGTGACACGATGTTTCCATACAGGAGTTTTCCTGTTCAGATTTCCGCGGCGGGAAACGAACGGGAAAGTTTTCAGGCGGTTCTGGCTCTTTCCAGACCGTTGAAACAAGTGCGATTTACGGCTGGTGAACTGCGGGGAGAGGGCGGCAAGGTGATTCCCGCCGGAAATGTCCGTATCAACCCGGTCGGGTATGTGGAGGTAACGGAAGCGACTTTTTATCAATCCAGCCGGATCGGTTTCTGGCCGGATATTCTGCACCGGAATCGTCCGTTCGATCTGCCGGAACGTGTTCAGCCGTTCATGGTGACGGTTACGGTTCCCGCCGGGCAGCCTTCCGGAATCTATACCGGGAAACTGACCTTGACGGCGGACGGCATGGAATCGCGAACCGTGGAGTATCGGGTGAAAGTATATTCATTCAGCCTGCCGCGGAAAGGGAAGGCGAAGACGTTCATCTCGTTCAATTATGCTCCGGACGATCCAGTCTTGCGGCGCAGAGTGTATGATCTTGTTTTTGATTACCGCCTGAATCCAGTTGCCATGTACCCGAAGCTGTTCAAGAAGAAAGTGAACACCCGTTTTCTGCCGTTCCCGGAGGATCTTGAATACTGTCTGCGGAAGGGAATGAATTTCATGGCGTTCGGGTTCATGGAAGACCAGCAGGCGAAGGACTCGCAATGCTTCGACGAAGAATACATTCAGGCTGTATTGAAGTGGATCGGCAGATGGCGCCCGTTCCTGAAAGAGAAAGGAGCGTGGGATATTGCCTATATGCTGGGGTTCGATGAGATCATGCACCGGTCAGCCGCCGTTCGCGGCAGGCATCTGAAAGAGGCGGAGAAGATATGCAGGCGCATCAAACAGGCATATCCTGACTGCAAGATAGCCAATATCGGCAAATTGATGACGATCCCCGCCGAACTGATGGACAAGTGGTATAACATTCCGATGGACAGCCGGAAGTTCAAGCATCTGCTTCGCCGGGGAAAAGGAGTCGGATTCTACTGGGCGTATGAAGACCCGTCTTTCATGCTGGATCTTCCCGGCATTGCTCCGCGCATGTGCAGCTGGATGGCATTCAGGGAGAATGCCGATGGAATCGGTTATTATTCCTCCATACGGCTCCATGCCACTTTTACGGAGAAGAACAGACTCACGCCCGAGAAATCAAGACTGGCGCACAATAATGAAAAGGGATATGGCATCTGCAATGAAAACTGCTGCCCGGACCCTGTTCCGGTTTCTCTGGACTGGGACAGGACACAGTACAGGGTCTGTTCAAAAAGCTATGCACGGAATGGCGACGGGCTTCTCTTTCATCCAGCGCCGGATCATACGCTTCTGGCGTCTTTCAGGCTTGTTTCGATTCGCGATGGAATTGAGGATTTCGAGTATTTCAAACTTCTGGAAGAACTTTCCGGCGGCAGGCATCCGCTGCTGAAGATTCCGGCTTCTCTGGTGACTCTTGAATCTTATACGAAAAACAGCGAGGCTGTTCTGGCATAT
>DXVA01000268.1 GCA_019408975.1 Lentisphaeria bacterium
GTCCAGTCAATCATGAGCACTCCGTCCCTCTCCTTTACCGCATAAGGGGCAAAGCCGTTTCCCGTCACATCTTCCTTTCGCGCAGCCGCTTCCAGACGAACCGCCGCCTGTCCTTCATAAGAAATACGCTCCGGCGCAATCCCCAGAAGCGCCGAAACAGCATCAAAAAGACGCCCGGCGGAAGGGCTGTATGGTGTATTCAGGCTTGCTGTATGCTGATATTCAAGCAGTTCCAGCTTTTCCGCATATCCGGGGAGAAATTCCTTCACCTGATCCCGCGTCATTCCGGCGGCGAAACAGCGCCCGGCAAACTGCCGCCACGGCTCACGCACAGCCAGTTCCCCGCCCGGCAGAGGCGCCGCCTCCCAGGTAGCCAGCCGACGGCCTCCATGATCCAGGCTGACATCCAGAAGCTCCGCGCCCCAGAGTCTGCCGTCCGGTCCAAGCCCGGTTCCGTCAAATACCAGCGCCAGCGCCTCGTTCCCTCCGTATTCCAGAAGTCCCGCCAGAGCATGAGCGTAATGGTGCGGCACCCGGCACAATTCCATTCCCCCGCGCCGCGCCAGACGCTCTCCCGCGATCGAACTGAAATAATCCGGATGCAGATCCACGGCGACTGCATCGGCTTTTCCGCCGGCCTGTGCGAGAATCCGGTTCAGAGTCTGTTCCCATGCATCGGCATTCGCAACATCCTCAAGCCCGCCATGATGCGGAGAAAGCAGAAACATGTCACTGCCCGCCACGGCAAATGTATTCTTCCACAGTCCCCCCAGCGCCACGACCCGGCGCGGAATCCGCCAGGGCAGGCTCCATTCATATCCGCGCGCCCGCCGCCAGAGCTGAAACTGCCCGCCGTTCACTACGCCGAGCGAGTCATCATGCCGCCAGGAAATCCGCCGGCCATGAGTCAGAAAGCCGTCCACTTTTCCATGCAGCGCCCTGACTGCGCTCTCATGATCGAGAGCCGGCGGTTCCCCCCCTCTGTTCCCGCTGGTCGCAATCAGAAAACTGCCGGAAAAACGGTGCATCAGAAGTTCATGCAGAGGAGACGCCGGCAGCATGACTCCCGCCTCCGCAGGGTTGTCCGGCGCCAGCAGAACAGGGTGAAACGAGCTTCCCTCCCTCCACTCAAGCAGAACAATCGGCGCGGCGGGAGAGCCCAGAGCCTCCGCCTGCAGTTTATCGACATGAAAAAACCTGCGGACATCCTCCGGGGAACGCCCCATCAGAGCCAGCGGTTTCTCCCTGCGATGCTTGAGTCTGCGCAGTCTGCCGACCGCCTCCGCCGACCGCGGATCGGCAAGCAGCTGAAATCCCCCCACTCCTTTCAATGCAAGGATTCCGCCGCGCTCCAATACGGCGACAGCCTCTCCAAGCGGGTCGGGCACGGAAAGCGCGCAACCGGAAGAATCCAGCAGTTCCAGATGCGGACCGCACGCCGGACAACTGATCCCCTCCACGTGAAAACGGCGGTCAGACGGATTTTCATATTCCTTCAAACAATCAGGGCACAACGGAAAATCGTTCCATGCGGTATGTTCCCGGTCGTAGGGCAGACACTCGATCACGGTCGCACGCGGGCCGCACTCGGCACAGCCGTTGAAAGCGTAACCGGAACGGCGCCCGGCGGCGGAACGTATTTCGGCAAGACACTTCGCACAAGGCGCACGATCGGGCGGAGTCAGACGGTTCACCTGTGCAATGGCAGTCTCCTCCTCTTTTACAATGGAAAAACCGGGGTAAACAAAATCCGTTTCGGAGTCAGCAAAGGCAAGCGGCAGTTCCACGCGGCTCCCCGGAGGAAACGCCTTTCCAAGATTTGCAAACGCCTCTTCGATCCGGCCGGACTCCCCCTGCCAGAGCAGTTTCACCGAACCGGAAAGGTTGCAGACATACCCTTTCAAACCGCATCCGACGGAAAAACGATACAATGACGGACGCATTCCGATTCCCTCCACAATGCCGTGCAATACGATGATCCTCTGCCGCATGTCCGCCGTCCTTTCCGTAAAAATACAAATTATATAAAATACACCCTGCCGCCGGAACTTGCAAATGCCCTCCCGTGCCGCGGATATGGGGTAAACGGGAAATCCCGGACACCCTTTTACATTATAAAACAATGACAGCGCCATCTCCACGATTTTTCATAAACACCTCTTGTATTTCAGCAGACGGGAGATATTTGTACTTTCCGCAAAAGAAATACAGGAAGGATCAAAAGCATGAATTTCATTCCGCCGGTAAAAGAACTGATCCCGGCTTCCGGGACATGCAGAACGGATGCGTTCACCGTTCTGAAACATGCAGGCTTGAACAAAGCGGCTTTGGCACAGCTCAGGGAACGCTTCCCGAAGCTGAAAGCAAAAAAAGAGAAGCAAGGCGTTTTCGCTGAATTCTCATGCGGTGGGAAAACGCTTCCCCCCGCTGATGCAGGCACAAAACCGGACGCGTACATTCTCCGTGTGACCGAAGACGCCGTCCGTATCGATGCAGCCTCGGAAAGCGGTCTTTTCTACGGCATTCAAACGTTCCTCCAGCTGCCGTCCCCGGTTTCCTGCATGGAAATCAGAGACTATGCCTCCGTTCCGCTGCGCATGATCCACTGGGACCTGAAAGGCTATCAGCCGAAGCCGGAAGTTCTGAAAGAGGAACTGAAACTTCTCGCCTCTTACAAGATCAACAGCATCCTGCTTGAAATTGAAGACAAATATGATTACCGCTGTGCTCCCGGCGTCGGTGTCAGGGGAGCCTACACTTTCGAGGAAATGCGTGAAATCAGCCGCTGCGCGCAGGCGGTGAACATCAGGATCGTCCCGAAGCTTCAGTGCCTTGCGCATGTGGATTATCTGCTGAAACACAAGAAATATGCAAAGCTCCGTGAAGACGGACACCCCTTCCAGTATTGCGCATCCAACCCGTCCGCGCAGAAATTATGGGAAGCCATGGCGGATGAACTCATGGAGTGTTTTGCCGAGCACAAAGAGTATTTCCATATCGGCGCCGATGAAACGGACCTCCTCGGCAGGTGCGGTAAGTGTGCCCGACTCGGCAAGGGCGGTTCCTACATTCATAAAGTGGAACGCTGCATCGATTTCCTGCTCTCCCGCGGCAGAACTCCGGTCATGTGGGATGACATCCTGAGAAATCTTCACGGAATCCTTTCGGAACAGGAAGCCAGAGCCTGCTGGACACTCGGGAAAAAAGCGGTTCTGATGTACTGGGCTTACGGATACGGCGGCGTAAACAATGTGTTTCCTTTCCTCCATGAATACCGGAATGCCGGAATGCGTGTATGGGGGGCAAGCGGTTTTGCCGGCTGTGACAACTGGGCGGGCTCCCTGCCCCCGCTGGAAGTCCGGGCTCTGAATCTGGATGCTTGGACGAAAAGCGCGATAGAAAACGATCTGGAATGTGTCGTCGCAACAGGCTGGACCAGAATCGCTTCGGCGGACTGTCCGGCGGAACCGCATGAAAGTTCATGGTTCACGATCTTATATGCGGCGCAGGGCATGTGGAGCGGAAAACATATTCATTACGAACGCTTTGTGCTCGACCTTGCGCGAGGCTTCTACGGGACGGTGCTTGATGAAGCTCTTGCGGCATCGGTCATGAACATCGCCCGGACACCTTATCCTTACGACAAACTCCCGGTCAATCGGGATGAAAACAAGCGATTGCGTTTTCTGCGTTATGCCGCCGCGGCGGAGTCGCTTGCCACGGACCGCACACGCCTGACCAACTATCTTCAGTATTATGATGGACAGCTTGGCGGCACGATGCCGGACTACCGCCTGAACATGCTGAAGAAGTATTCCGCCTCTCTTGCGGAAAAGCTGGAAAAATTCAAAGCGGAAATGCGGACTCAACTGAAACAGTTTTATGCGGAAACAACCGTTGACGACTTCATCCGGAGCCGTTTCGGTTATCTGGAAAAACTGACAGCCGATTTCCGTTCGCAGCTGGCTGAAACCGGAGAGTGTTGAAAAAACCGGAGAAAAATTCCCCGTCTTCATACAATATGTTCGCTGCCGGAGTCCCCTGCACCCCGGCAGGCGGACTTGCCGTCTTTCAAGATCACGGAACAGGTATGCCTGTCGGGAGCAGGCGGAAGATTCCGGAAAAAATCCCCCGTTCTGTTGCAACTGTGTATTTCAACTGTATATTATGCTGGTTTGGAACAGGTGCAGTCCAGGCTGTTTTTCAGAACTTTTTTACTTTTAGGGAGCGATGCTGTTTTTTGTTATGGAACGTGCCTTGGAACATTTTATCGGCTATCTCTCCCTCGAACGCGGTCTTGTCAAAAATTCTGTGCTTGCCTACCGGTCCGACCTTTCCGATTTCATCGCATATCTGAAAGCGCATTCCATCAGTTCTTATATGGCGGTAGCGCGCGACGACATCATTGATTATCTGTCCGACTGCAAAGACCGCGGGATGGAGGTTGCGACCCTTGCGCGGCGCCTTGTGGCGATCAAGGTTTTCTTCCGCTATCTGTTCCAGGAGCGCATCATCGGCGCAGATATCACGGACGTCATGGACTCCCCGAAACTGTGGCGCATCCTGCCTGAATTCATGTCCACCGCCGAAGTGGATGCATTCCTGAACGCTTTTTCCGCCAGTTCAAAGGACGCCCTGACCCTGCGCAACCGCTGTATTCTGGAGATGATGTATGCCTGCGGGCTGCGCGTTTCCGAAACTGCCGGTTTGAAACTGGGTTCCCTGAACTTCGATGAAGATATCGTGAGAGTTTTCGGCAAAGGTTCCAAGGAGCGGATCGTCCCGATGGGGCGTACGGCGGTCGGTATTCTGAAACGCTACTTGGAGAAGTCGCGCCCGGAACTGATCTCCTCTCCGGAGGAACCGATGCTCTTTGTCTCGAACCGAGGCAAACCGCTGAACCGGGAACGGATCTGGGCTGTCGTGAAGGATGCCGCCAAGATTGCCGGCATCAAAAAAAATATTCACCCGCATACTCTGCGCCACTCCTTTGCGAGCCACCTGCTGGAAAACGGCGCAGACCTGCGAATTATTCAGGAGATGCTGGGACACGCGGACATCAGCACGACGCAGATTTACACCCATGTGGACCAGCAGCGCCTTCTTTCCGTTCATAAAAAATTTCATCCCCGGGCATGATTGAAATAACAATGGAGGTTCCGGTCGTTAAAATGAAAAGTGGAAAAATTCTGTTTGCGCTGATACTGGGTACCGTCCTGATCATGGTTGCTCTCTTTCTCTTTCTGGAACACGGCAGAGTGGAGAGGGAAACGAGAAGTTTTCCCGTCATGGGAACCGTGGCACGCCTGGATCTCTATGACAACTCCCGCGACATGTTGAACCGGGCGGCGGACGATGCCCAGAATGAAATCCGCAGGCTGGAGTCCATGTGCAATATTTACGATAAAAACAGCGAACTTTCCCGCCTGAACGCGACCGCGTTCCAAAAACCTTTCCGCTGTTCCGGCGAACTCTGGGAAATTCTGTTGAGCGCCAGAAAGTATTATGAACTTTCGGAAGGTTCCTTCGACATTACGGTCAAGCCTCTGATGGCGCTGTGGGGATTCCACCGCAGACGGTGTACCGTGCCGGAGCAGAAAGAGATCGACGAGGCGATGAAGCTGGTCGGACTGGAGAAAGTAATCTTCGACGACAAGAATAAAACGGTCCGTTTTACCGTGGACGGGATCGGGCTGGACCTCGGCGGCATCGCCAAAGGGTATGCGCTGGACAAGGCGCGCAGAAAAGTCCTGAGGCGCGGAGTCGATATCGGCATTCTGGACCTCGGCGGCAATCTCTTCTGCCTTCCGAAGCCGATTCCGGAAGTCGGACGCGACCATTATCGCGTCGGGATCAAAAATCCGCTTGACAAAAGCCGGATCATGACCGTGGTGCCGATGCTGAACTCCGTAATCGCCACGAGCGGCGATTATGAGCGTTACGTCATCATCAACGGGAAGCATTATACCCATATCATTGATGCGAAAACCGGCTATCCCGTTCAGGATATGCTGTCCGTTTCCGTGATTGCCCCGAAAGGAATTGATTCGGATGCGCTGTCCACCTCCGTTTTTCTGAAAGGGGCTCCCCTTGCGGAAAAAATCTGCGGGGAGAATCCCAAAATCCAGATTCTGATC
>DXVA01000269.1:0-3169 GCA_019408975.1 Lentisphaeria bacterium
CAGAAATCTGTTTCTCTGCTGAACAGATTCCGGCTCTCACATCAGGAGAAAACCGCCTGCACCTCGGAAAACAAGGTTGCCCTTTTTATAAAAATATCATGGTGCAGGCGCATCGCATCTGGGCGCTGTTCCGGCGGCTCTCGCACCTCTGGTGCTCGTCCGTTAGCGGTGGAATTGCCGCCGGTGGGACAAGAACATGAGGGCTGCGCCCCCTCATACTCCGCAGCAGGTGAGAGTCACCTGCACCTCGGAAAACAAGTTTGCCGTCTTATAAAAAATCTGTCGCATCTGCCATTCAAATTTTATGGCTCGACAGCTTTCAGAATTTCATCCTCCAGCATTTTGACGGCTTCCGCCTCGGGAAGAATCGCAAATCTCACACCGGACTTGAACAGGACAAGTTCACCGTTGGCGGCGCCTCCGGCAATGCCGATATCGGCGTCGGACGCCTCGCCGGGACCGTTGACGGCACATCCCATGACCGCCACCTTGCGCAGACGGATTCTCCTGCCGTCCGCTTTGATCGAATCAATGAAATTCTCCACACGGGAAACAAGAGAAATCAGGTCGTAAGAAGTTCTGCCGCAGGTCGGGCAGGATACGATTTCAGGCGATGATGCACGCAGTCCGGCGGCTTCCAGAATCGCTTTCGCCGCACGGATTTCCTCCACTGGCGGAGCACTCAAACTCACACGGATCGTGTCTCCGATGCCATCCAGAAGAAGCGAGCCGATACCGACTGCGGACTTGATCGCCCCGCGGAATGCGGTTCCGGCTTCCGTCACGCCGAGATGCAGCGGCAGATCCGAACGGCTCGAAAACATGCGGTAAGCCGCAACCGTCACAGGGACGGAGCTGGCTTTCAAAGAAACCTTGATTCGGTCGAAACCGAACTTCTCCAGAATCTTCACCTGCTCGAAAGCGGCTTCGACAAGCGACTCCGCCATGGCATCGTCACGCATCATGCCGTTCTGCATTTTCGATTCCAGCAACCCTTTCGGCAGACTGCCGGAATTGGCGCCGACACGAATCGGAATACCTGCCTCTCCTGCTGCCTCCGCGACTTTTTCCGCACGGTCGGAACCGCCGATATTGCCGGGATTGATCCTGACGGCATGGACACCGGCTTTGATCGAAGCAATCGCCAGGCGGTAATCGAAATGAATGTCCGCAATCACAGGTATGGGACTTTTTGCGAGAATCTCGTGAAGCGCCTCCACAGCTTTCATATCGGGAACCGTGACGCGGATGATCTGGCATCCCGCGCGGTACACCTCCTGAATCTGTGCCAGCGTTGCCGCGGCATCCCGCGTATCGGTATTCGTCATGGACTGAATCGAAACGGGAGCCCCGCCGCCGACAGCGACGGAACCGACCTTAATTTGCTTTGACGGGTTCCGCCTTGACATCCTGAGGCTCCGGTTCCACTTTTTCCGTATTCCGATCTCCGTCCTTTTCCATGGACTTGATCAACGGCGTCGCCAGCTTTTTCACGTCGTAGAAAGAAACGAACAGCATGAAACTGACCAGAAGCACCACGAAGCCGATCGTGATGGGCTCCAGGATTTTCTGCGGCATCGGACGCCGGAAAATGATCTCCAGGAGAGCCAGCACGATATGACCGCCGTCCAGCACCGGAATCGGCAGGAGATTCAGCAGTCCGAGATTGAATGTGATCAGAACCACCAGCATCAGCCCCTGAATCACGGAACCGTAATACACGGACGTATAAAGATACCTGCCGATGCCGATCGGCCCGCTCATGTGTTTGGGTTCGATGGTGGTGTATTTTTCCGTCAGATTCAGCTTCTTGCCGATGCTCACGCCGATTCCCCGCAGGGATTTCCACGTCATGACGATCACATTCTCGAACTGCGCCCACGGCGTCGGATGAGTCAGCATCGCGAAATTCACACCGGACAAGGCGTAATATTTGACGTAAACCGGGGTAATATCCGTCTCCAGCCTCTTGCCGTCACGCTCATAAACGACTTTGAGCGTCTTTCCCTGCGTCTTGTCTATGACGGAGCGGATATCGGATATATCATTGATTTTTGCTCCGTCCAGCGCGACAATCCGGTCGCCCTTCTTCAATCCCGCCTTTTCCAGCGGAGACCCTTTCGGAATCCGCAGCAGCGGGTTTTCACTCATACGCAGGAAGTATCCCCCTTCGGAACCGTCGGAATCCTTGACGGGAGTCAGCTTGATGTCTTTGAACACCAGTTCCCTGCCGTCACGCAAAACGGTGAATGTCATCGGCTTCCCACCGCTCTCGAACAGAAGTATTGAAGAAAGATCGCCCGCCTCATTGATCTTCCTGCCGTCCGCCAGAATCAAACGGTCGCCGTTTTTAATGCCGAGCTTTGCGAGCTGAGAACCTTTTTCCGGATAAAGATAGACCGGAATTTTCGGAAAGAAGAACGGATATGCAATCCCCTCCTCGGGGCTGATTTTCTTATTGACGGCGGGAAAGTAGGAGACTTCAAACTCCTTGCCGTTGCGCTTCACGCCCAGCTTCACTTCACCGATCGTGAAAAGAATCTTGCTGACGAAACCGTTCCAGGTGGTATCGAACGTCTCGCCGTTCAATTTATAAATCACATCGCCTGTCCGCAAACCTGCATTGTATTCGGGGCTCTTTTCTTCAATGCTCTCCACCTCGATCTCTTTCAGGGTGGGCGTATCCTGCGGCACGCCGCAGATCCAGATCACAGTCCCCAGCGCAAAACCGAACAGGATATTGAACAGAGGCCCCGCGACCACCGCAATCATACGGTCCAGAGGTTTCGCCTTCGGCAAAGGCTTGCCGTCCTCATCCAGCGCCTCGCCGCTGGCGTCAACCTGCGGAATCTCCACATACCCGCCGAACGGAATCCAGCCGATCCGGTATTCGACTCCGCCGATCTTCCTGCTCCATATCTTGCGGAATCCGATGGAAAACGCAATCACATGCAGCCCGCGCCATTTTGCGGCAAGAAAATGCCCCAGCTCATGAATAAAGATGCAAAAGCCGAAAAAGAACACCATGAAGGCGACGGCACCGATTTTCAATAAGATATCACCCAACATTCATTATCTCCTTTCACACAGTTTACTCTAACTTCACTTTCGGCTGCTTGCAACCAAAGATTTCAAAAAACGAAAATAATTCATCAGGTGAGTTCTTTCC
>DXVA01000269.1:3179-6108 GCA_019408975.1 Lentisphaeria bacterium
TTTTTTCATAAAATTTCCGGGCAGGCAGATTCGTCTCATCGCAAAGGAGCTGCATCCGGCTGATGCCGCGCCCGCGCGCCCATCGCTCCGCTTCCTCAAGAAAACGGCGCCCGATTCCGCACTTGCGGTACTCGCGGTTCACTACGATATCTTCAATCATTGCCGAAAGACCGCCCTCCGCAGTGGAAATCAGCGTTTGGACACTGCATGTGCCCACAATGTTCCCTTCATGCTCGGCGGCAAGCAGCAGACATCCCGGATTTTCCAGAATCATCCGGAGAGCACGCATCTGTTTCTCACGGTCCGGCTCGAAATCTACTTCGAGCGACAGCAGTTCATGCAACATCTCCACCATCGGCGGCAAATCGCCTTCCACGGCTCTGCGGATCACGATATTCATCCATTCACCTCAATTGATGCAGCTTTCACACGCGCCCAGCGGTCCGCCTCCAGAATATCGTCCAGCCCGGCGATCCCCACGGTACGGTGCGCCTGCATCGTCTTTTCAATCACGTTCCAGATTCCGGTAAACCCGATTCCGCCTTTCCGGAACCGCTCGAAAGCAACCTCATTCGCCGCATTCATGACGCAGGGCATCGTCCCCCCTGCCCTCAAAGCCTCGCGCGCAAAGCCCAGAGACGGGAAACGTTCCGTATCCGGCGCCTCGAACTCCAGCGTGCCGGCTTTCGACAGGTTCAGTTTTTCCAGCCCTCCGGGACAGCGCTCCGGACAGGTAAACGCATACTGAATCGGGAAACGCATATCCGGCACGCTCATCTGCGCCATGATCACGCCGTCCGTGAATTCGACCATGGAATGAACGATCGACTGCGGATGAATCACCACGTCAATCCGATGCTCCGGGCAGTCGAAAAGGAAGGAAGCCTCGACCATTTCCAACGCCTTGTTCATCAGGGTCGCGGAATCAATCGTGACCTTCTGCCCCATCGACCATGTAGGATGCTCCAGAGCCCGTTCCCATGTCGCGTTCTTCATCTCCTCCGGCGACGCCTTGCGGAACGGACCGCCGCTCGCGGTAAGAATCAAACGCTCCACATTTGCAGGCGCACGGCTCCCGAGACACTGAAAAATGGCACTGTGTTCACTGTCCACCGGAATCAGCCGCGTCTTATATTGCTTCACCATCGGCATGACAACCGATCCCGCCATGACCAGAACTTCTTTGCTGGCAAGCGCAATCTCCCTGCCCGCCTTGAGAGCCTCCATGACGGGAATCAGCCCGCCGGTTCCTACAATCGAACAGAGAACCATATCGACGTTGTCCGCACGCACCATTTCAAGAATTCCGTCAAGCCCGGCAAGCGCCCGGCAATGTCCCGGCAAAGCAGCGGAAAGCTGATCCCGCATCTTCGGCTCCGCGATACAGGCATAGGAACAGCCGAGCTTTTCCGCCTGCTCCGCCAGCAGCGCCGCATTGGATTTCGCGGCAATACCGACCACCTGCACACGGTCACGCAAAGCCTCCGCAACCCGGCAGGCATTCCGACCGACCGACCCCGTCGAGCCGAGGATCACAACCCGTTTCATACGCCGACTCCCCCCCTGCTTTCCAGCAGGAACGTCACGGGGCCGTCATTGTAAATCTTCACTTTCATGTCCGCACCGAAGCGCCCGGTCTGGACTTTTGCAATATTCTGCCGTTTCATGAGTTCCACAAAACGCTCATACAATTTTTCCGCAACCGCGGGGTCCGCGGCATCACTGAATCCCGGACGGCGCCCCTTGCGGCAGTCGCCGTAAAGCGTGAACTGCGAAATGACCAACGCCTCGCCGCCGATATCCAGCAAAGAGAGATTCATCTTGTCGTTTTCATCGCAGAAGATACGCAGATTCGCGCATTTTTCGGCAAGATAAGCCACATCCTTTTCCGTGTCGCCGTGCGCGGCGCCGAACAGGATCACAAGCCCCCTGCCGATGCTTCCGATGACTTCGCCGTCAACAGTCACCGAGCCTTCGGTCACTCTTTGAACCAGTGCCTTCATGAGAATTACTTCTTGACCTGCGGAAAAGTATCAAGCGCTTCCTGGGCACACTGCTGAAGGAATTCCGCGTCGCTCTTTCCGATCATGTTCGGGATAAACTTGACATCGGAAGCCTTCCTGCCGTACAATGCGGCAAACCAGAGGCACGCCTGCATGTAATCGCCGCGGGCATTCAGGTGCGGGGCATCACATGCGATATACATCTCACCGGTTTTTCTGTTCTTATACCAGTAGAACTTTCCGACAACCTCTCCCGCCTGCGGCGGCAGATCGGGCCATTTCAAGGTTTTCAGGATTGCCGGATCATAACTTTTGAACTTCTCGCTGTCGGGAGTTTTTGCGCGGGTCAGCTGGACGGCGGCTCCGGTCGGAATCACGCGAAGCTGATATTTCTTCGCAAGGTCCCTGTAACATTTCGTCAGGCGGTCGTACATTTCCGTCTGTCCGATCTTCCAGTTTTTGAAGCGGCCGTCGTCAATACGGTATGACCATGTCTGCTGGATCACGATTTCCGCCTGCGGGGCAAGTTCGCGGATCAGCTTGATCAGGTTCTCCGCATACGGCTCGTAGGATTCCGGCTTCCAGCTCTGGTGACTTCCCTGCTGGATCGTGACGACATCCCATTTCTTCGAGGTCAGGATTTCCCGCAGGGTCCGTTTCTTCTTACTCCAGCCGTAAGGCTTGTAATTCGGGTCCTTTTCCGCTTTCAGGTGTTCATTCCAGTGGCGTTCCAGCGTGCAGCCGCCGATATTCGCGCGGTCCATTTCGATTTTGCAGCCGGGTACGGATTTCACGACGGACGGAAGGTAATGAAACGCGCTGTCGGCAAAACTGTTGCCGATCGTCAGGACTTTCAACTCTTTCGCGGAACATGCCATCGCCGCCGCAAGAACGGCATCCAAATCAATTTTTTTCAAGCACTGCAT
>DXVA01000027.1:0-23162 GCA_019408975.1 Lentisphaeria bacterium
CCGTCAGCAGCTTCATCAGATACAGCGGGAACGGCGGAAGCCAGAATCGCGGCCATCCCTTCAAAATACCCTGGAAATTTCCCTGGTCATGCCAGATCTGCACCAGTTCAAGATAAAATATTCCGTCACGCGATATTGTGGGCTCAAAGAACCAACAGAAGCCAGTTATGAGAAGGGATAGGACCGTAATACCTGCTAACAGTCCAAACATACGATATTTCTGATGAAAACACATGAATTTATTGTTGGAAGTCTTTTTATTGAACGCATTATGCAGAGGTAATGAATCCATCCCAAAAACAGAATTATTTTTGATCTGGAAATACACCTGATATGACTTTCAGATATTGTGGAATAATTTTGTCAACTGAAAAATTCTCTTCTACTAATTTTCTTCCCTGCATTCCCATCTTTCTTCTTTCAGCCGGAGTAAGCAACAGAAGTTTTTCCATTTTTTCAGCCAAATCCTCTGCATCACGCGGATTACAGAGAAAACCTGTTACATTTTCCAAGACAATGTCGATACAACCGGGAGTTCGAGCAGCAATCAATGGTTTTCCAGCAGCAGCACCTTCCAATAAACTGAATGGAATTCCTTCACGATAATAAGAGGGCAAGACAATACAGTCTGCAGCTTCCACAAAAGGGACAACATCACTTACACTTCCTAAATACTCAACATATCCGTCATTATTCCATGACTCCAGTGTTTCCTTTGGGATTCCGGATGGATTACCTGAATCAACAAACCCCAAAAGCCGGCATCGAATATCAGGATAACGACTCTTAAGAATACCAGCGGCTTTCACAAATTCAGCAATTCCTTTTTCCCATAGCATTCTGGCACTTAAAAGAAATGTAAAATTTTCTGAGCGGGAAAGTAAACAGGAAAAACGGGAACAATCAATGCCTTCGCCTTTCAATAGCCTGCTTTTCTCATATGCCGTAATTTTATGTTCTATCATGATTCGTTGATCATCAGAGTTGATAAACCAAATTTCATATGCAAATCGAAATGAAAGCATATATAGGTGTTTTATAATCCAAAACAGATAACTGCGGCAAATCATAGAATGTCCCAATCCACAAACAAATGCAATAAAAGGAATATGGAGAGTCGCTGCTGCCAGACCGCCCCAAATATTAGGCTTGACTGTATAACAGAAAAGCAAATCTATTCTTTCACGATGAAGCAACCATAATATTTTCATATAAAGCCATAAATCATGCAAAGGATTACAGGATTTTCTTGACATGGAAATGGCATGGCATTTCACCCCTGAATTCTGAAAAGCGGCTTCATATTCAGGATCGTGAGGTGCAAAAACTACAACATCATATCCAGCAGCTTTCATTGCACAAATGACATGACGCCGGAAATTGTACATACTCCAAAGGGTATTTCCGAAAAATGCGATTTTCTTCATTGAAAGGCACCTCTCAATATGGCTATATTGATAACTGATAATATCAATATTTATGAATTAACTGAACAATCTTGACAAATATTCCTTTTGCAACTTCTCAAAACGATAACTGGCATACTTGTTCTGCCATAATGCCTGACAGTTGTATTCACGAACTTTATAATCTTCTCTGAAACGTTCTTCCTGTTCAACCATTTCAGCAAAAAAGGCACTCAGATCTTCCAGAGTCTCCCCCAAAGCATATCCGGTGTTCAAGGTCGAAACTTTATCTCCCAGAAGAATATTTTTTGTCGTAATCATAGGAACCCGCAATAACAGGGATTCAAAATATTTATTGGGTGCAGCAAAATAATGCTCAGGATTGGATTTGTAATACATTCCCAGGATGAAATTGCTTTTCTGCATGAGCTTCAACCCGTCTGGATAGTCTACAAATCCCCAATATCTGATTCGATCACATCGTCTGCTTGCTTCCAAAACATCATTTTTCAAGGCACCCTCGCCGGCAATATCTAATACGAGACGTGGGTTTGTTTCTACCAATTTCAAAATATTTTCTATCCCGCGATGATAGTCAAAGACTCCCACATAACTCAATAAAATTTTCGAAAAGTCTAATTTCTTATCGGCATATTCGGAAAAAACTGTCTGCGGGACATTCTCGACGACCAGTATTTTCTTCCGGTAGGATTCCGGCAATCCCATCTGCTTGATACGTTCGCTATCGGCAATTATAATTAAATCAGCCTGTTTGAGTAAAAACAAATCTGTTTTTCGAATAATCCACTGAAGAAATGACAACTTCGGGGCAGAAGAAGAAAAACAGTCATAGATGTCATAAACAACAAAACCTCCATAAAACAACCGATACAGCAATGCAGGAATCATTGTATCAAAATCACAAGCATGCACAGCGTCAAACTCGGTTCGTTTTTTCAACAGTTTCCAGCACAGGAACAGCTGCCATAATATCTTATTGCCAAGGTTTTTCCAGCGCTGTCCATAAGAGGAATAGCGTTTGAACGGGATCTCATTCTCAACAAAGTTGTTTTTACCCAGTCTGTCCCATGTAAAAGCGGAATATTCTATCCCCTCCTTTTCACATGCCCCAAGGTACTTGCGAAGCCTTACATCTTCGTTCACTGTAGTACAACGTAAAAAAGCAATCTTTCTACTCATATTTTATCCTCAGCTGAACAATATGGACTGATACAGATAATTCTGCTCCGTATCTCTTATCACCAAACGGACAAGCAGAACAAAAACATATAAAACTATAACTGAATATATCATACTCTTTTTCAGTTTATTATTGGTGCAAGTCATGAAAAAAGGAACAATAAATGCCTGCAATTCCCGTATTCCATAAGGAAAGCGATGATTTAATATCGCAATGTCATGAAATATCAGCGAAAGAATAATTGCACAGGAAAATCCGTTTCTGAAGATATAATATTTTTCTTCATCTATCTCCATTTTAGAATGGAATATGAGAAACAAAAGCAGAATGACAACACGGAAGATCAAACCTGTTGTATATCCGGCCTCGCCAATGTAATCTTCATTGCCGGCAGCAATGTATCTATCTATTTTTGCAACAACGTATGGAAATGGAACCAAACTGTGAAGCAAACTGAAAAGAGAAATCTTGAGTGCGGGGAAAGACAGAAAAAAAGCAATAATGCAAGCCATCCATTTATCTTTGCACCGCACATACCGTAAAGGATACAGCAGGAAGAAAACAATTGATGTCGCATGTATGAAACACGCCAGTGTAGTATAAAGGAAGAAATTTCTCACATTTTTCTTTATCAAATAAAACATGCCTATATAGGCTATCGAACAGGAAATTCCCTGACGGATACCATCGTTGTCACGTTCCATATACATACCAATGAAATAAATTAAAACGGCAGGAACCAGATAGGGGGTCAGTTTTTTAAACAGAATAATCTTGGTCCCAATGTTAAACAGAGCCGTCACAAAATAAAAACACTGAAATGGAACTTGCAACAATGAATTAAAAAGCACCATCCATAAGACATATAATGGTTCAAACTGCCCGGCGGTTACAGATTGAAAAGAGAGAACTTCATATTCTATTTTTAAATTCCCCAAGTCAGTTCCCCCGCGCAATTTCAGCCCGGTAAAACAAACCAGAATGACAATCCCGATGATGCAGTAGATATGCTTACGCCCATTCTCAAATAAAATTTCCAACAACCCTAATAGAGTCAGGATCATTAAAATGACAAAATACCAGCAATACATTTCTGTTTACCCTGACATTGTAAAAAGCTCTTTTGACAAATCTGTTTCGTAAAAGCAATATTTCCTAATTCCGGAAAGCCAGAACAAAACTATATGCAGCCACAAGCATTGTTTTCTGCAGGCCGGCATAAAAATGGAATTATTCTTTATTCAGACAGTTCTGCAGAAACGAAAAAGCAAAATCGCGGCATTCCTGTAATTTCTGATCGACCTGGCTGTAATCAATTTTATTACTTAATACTTGCTTTACCATCTGGAATGATATGTCTCTTACCATTCTGTCCTGCAGCCCCAGCAAACTCAGCAGATTCTCTATGCGGGAATTCCCTCGCTGCGGATTGCAAAAGACTACAAACTGCCGATGGAATAAAATTGAAAATACCAACCCATGAAATGAGTCTGTTAAAACAATTTCTGCATTTGAAATGTGAGACAGCCATTCTTCTATTGAAGGGACAATCGGTTTGGGACATGAGTTATTATATTCATAATTATCTGCTAATAAATTGGAAACGGCATAACTCTTCCAGCCGGCAATCTGCTGCAACACTTCGAGTTTGGGAAGAATGGAATCAAGAAAATACGCTACAACTTCTTTTTCCTGTGGTATCATGTCATTCGGCACCAGTTTTTGATATTCCGCGGCAGGTAAAAGCAACGTAGGATCTAAAGTGCAAACGACATCCGGATAATCAAAAAGTTCTCTGCATAGCTGTATTCCACTGGCTTCCCGAACAGAAACTCCGGAAAACCTGGCAAGATTTTTTTTCGCCATTTGAATTTGTTTCGGAGAATATTCATTGAAATCAACGCCGAACGAGGCACTGAAAGCAATCCTCTTCAGGAGGGAGTCCGGTGATAAAAAATCACAAAAATACCATGAAATATCCAGTGTATATTTAGGTCTCCATACTTGATCGGAACCAATGATGAAGCCGGCGGTATCATCAGACAAGACAACTCTTTTCAGGCTGCGATTGTCAGTAACCGGCGATGTCAATTCTATTTTTTGCGCTACAAAAGATAAAACTTTTTGCCAGATATACTTTTTTTCCATATAAGAATAACTTCTCTTGAAATTTCCAACCCGGAACAGTTGCAAGATTCTAACAATACAGCGTTTGGCAAAAGAAAGGAACAGGATTCTTTTCGGAATACGAAACCGAACCGTCCGGACTTCATAACCCAGCGAATTTAATATCTTCTGCAATGCAAAGTTCTGCAAAACGCCACCGTAATTGAAACCAATGGGAAGTGTTAAAATATAATATCTCATTTCAGCATGAATTTAAAAGTATATTTTATTTAAGATATACAGGTGTGTCGATAAAACATATGGCGGGAGAAATAATAAAGTTTTTGTTTTCGACCAAGGAATGGTTTGCTTCCAAAAGCAAGTCTCAGGACATTGCACCCGATTTTACAGGTTTCACAAGCAACCGGGCACAAAATTAAAGCGGACCTCGCTGCAAACAGCAGGGCATTACACACATGCCGGAATAAATACTTCATCAGTTTCTTATCTTCTGAAAAACCTGTTCCCAATTCTCCGAACCGCCCGTATCAAAAGGTCGCAACAATATTGTATTCCATACGGAAGATACCGGGAACAGAAATACGAAAAGCGGTCTTTTAAAGTTGCCGTTCCCAGATAATCATAAAAAACCAGCCTTGAAAGCATGGGAGAATCCGGAACATATTTTTTAAGATATGAAGCCAGCATCTTGTCTATCATTCCATCCCAGTGATAATCTATGCCCTTCAGAAACTGGTGTGCACGATAATATTCAATCGTTTTTTCCAATCCGTGCCTGAAATCTATGGTTATATGAAAATCAGGGCAGACTTGTTTTATCTTCTGATTACTGTAACACGCATCCAATGCCCGGTCTCCCAAGAGAATCTCCCGAATTGGAGGCATTACTTTTCCTGCACATTCCGAAGGAACATCCACAACCCGGCACTCACATTTCAAAGCTGCGGCAATCAGAGAAAGCATATCCCTCCATGAGATTTCCTCATCCCCGCATAGGTTGAATGTTTCATTCTCGGCACAGGGATTGCCAAACAAACCAACAAAGACCCGGGCAAAATCAACAGTATGCATAACAGTTGCACATGCCTTCCCCTGGTCCCACACGAAGACAGGTTTTCCGGAAAGCAATCGTCCTGCGAAAGTCCAGTGGTAACCATAAGCAGGCATGATACCATATGGAATTCTGGTATCTCCATATGTCACTGCTGGTCGGACTATCGTATAGTGGACTCCGGCAGGCAACCGATAGCTTCTCAAAAACGTCTCACACGCTGCCTTGTTCACACTATAATTCCATACAGGATTACCCGTAGCAGGAAAAGATTCATCCAATTTGCCTTTGACATGTCTGCGATCATAAGCACCGACAGATGAAATGAAGATGAACTGACGGCACCGATTTTCGAACAGCCGCAATGTTCGGGACAAGTCACTTACAGAATAAGAAATGAAGTCGATCACCACATCAAACCGCAAATCCCCAAGGAGTTCCTGTCCGTCATTTTTCAATGTCCTGACATCCCCTTGAAGAAATACGACTCCATCAGGAAGACTGACTTTCGTCCTGCCTCGGTTCAACATATAAACTTTGTGTCCGGCAGACAGGGAACACTTCAGGATATCAAAACTAATGGTACCCGTTCCTCCGATCAACAGAACAGAAAGCGCTTGAGTTCTCTTATTTTCCATATCAGACATTAATGACTCCAGTCAATATCATCTTCAACTTTCACTGCCGGATTGCCTAAAAACAACGAACGGGAAGGAATTTTCGATACAACAAAAGATCGAGCTCCGGCAATCGCGCCGTCACCCATTATGACTCCTTTGCTGATCATAGCCCCGTCTCCAAGCCAGCAATAATCACCAATTTTTATTGAAGATGCTATTTTATAACCTTTCAGATGGATGGTATGAGCATCATAATCACGAATTACAACATTCCGTCCGATCAGACAGCGCCTTCCGATTGTAATCTTCTTCGCACAAACTATTTGACAATTAATATTACAGCCAGCACCTTTTCCGCCTCGGCAAAGAAGCTGTCCACCGGAAAAAATCTGAATATCAGCACCAGCCCAAATTGTAAAATCATCATCAATATTGAACACGGCATCTTTTTCAACATGAATTCTAGTCTCCTGCCGGGATTTCCTGAATTTCTTCACTCCGACAAACAAAATACCTTTTACATTAATATCTGCACCCTTGGCAATATCCCATATGCAATGAGAATAAGACAGGATGAAATTACCGTGAAAAACATCGGCATGAACCGCTTTTGTAAAAAAATTCAGTTTAATGAACTGTATCCAGACCAGAGGATTACATCCCATCGCACACCACATATGCGCAAGAGGACGGAGTATGGCATAAATTTTCTTTTTAATTCTCTGTGGAACTTTATCCTTCCAAGTCATCGGAAAATACTTCGCCGCAACCTGATCAAAAGGCAGATCGTCAACATCGTTAAAGAAAGCATCCCGCGAAACAGCCGGATGTTTCAGGGAGTGCAGCAAATGATGATTTTTCTCCAGCACTTCCGCAAATAAAACTTTTTTCCAAAGACACTGCTCCCGCACCGCATTAAAAAATGCCAGCCCTTTTTCCGTATTGCAGATCAGCAATGAGGCGCCTTTGTCGTCATCCAGTTCGGGAGCAACCGACTCTATTCCCCAGAAATCTCCCAGCGTAATATCGGAATTATGCTGTGCACTCTTGTAATTGCATTCATAACAGGATGGACGGCAGAAAATCCCTGACCTCAGATATCCCCGTGTAAAGTTGTCGACGGTTCCTGTTCCGTAATAGGATTTCCCGTTTTCAAATTTCGCCTTGAAAGTGAGCTCCCGCCATCCCAATTCCTTGTTTTTCGCCTTGACATATGTAATCTTCGAACCATATTTCTTTTCCAGAGAATCCAGATGTTTCCTGAAAACCTTCGGGGAATTGATCCCCCTGCATACATAGTCGCAAACAATCAGATCAGCGGTATCAACGCCGTCCAGATACAGCCGAAGCGCCGCCATCTGGCAGGGACTGCCGCAGGCAAGAACCTTTTTTCCATCCAGCAACAATTTCTTCACCTGACGGAAGAATTCCGCAGTATCGCTCTGAAGATACTTGGAACTCCGCAGGCGTTCCAGATCCGCCGGATTGTCCGTCAGAAAATGGTGAACATGAAAATCCCCGGAATAAACGGCTCCACCGACATATCCTCCCGCTTGAAAAACCTGATTCGCCAGCAAAGAAAAGGCGCCGCCGCTGGTACTGTCCAGACGTACAGGCAAGTCCTTATTCACCAAAGCATAATATTCCGGTTTGAACGTTCCGGCTTTCTTCTGGACTTTCAAATTCAATTCGGGGCAGACCTTCTCGCAGAGATGGCAATCAACGCATTTCGACGGATCAACCTCCGGATACCAGAATCCTTCCTTATCTGTCTGGAAAGTGATCGCCTCTTTCGGGCAGATATCACCGCAAGCCTTGCAGCCGGTACAGTTTTCTTTTCTTTTCAAATCAATCATAATCGTCGAAAATACCCTTAAAAATACAACATTGTCCCGGACCAGGAGTAACCGACCCCGAATCCAGCAATCATAACTTTGAAATCAGGAAGAATGTGCTTCTCATTTACCGCATCGACGATTGCTATCGGCAAGGTCGAAGAAACAGTGTTACCCGTGTTCTCCAGATTCATATAATATTTTGATTTATCGATTTTACAGATCTTCCGGATGGTGTCCAGCATGAATTTATTCGCCTGGTGAAAGAGAAAATAATCCACCTCCTCTTTCCGCATCGAGTTCTTTGCCAGAATATCATCCACAAGTTCAGGGACGACAGAAAGAGTAAAATTAAAAATCTTCGAGCCATCCATAAACAGATGGTCCGATGAATGAATCAAGCCGTTTTCGTCAACCATATAATCACCGGCAGGGCATTTCTGCCGGGCACCGCCGCTTTTTACAATCAGATTCCCGGCTCCCCGACCGTCCGTTCCGAAAACAAAGTTTCCGATCCGTGCAAAACCGGAGGCGGAAATCAGTGTCGCGGCAGCGCCATCTCCGAAAAGAGAACGATTCCCCTTATCCTTCTGATGAATATACTTGCTGTATGTCTCCGCTGTCAGAAGCAGGATATGATTTGCTGACTGGGATTTCAGCAACCCTGCCGCAAGAGAGAGTCCATAGGCATAACCGGAACAGCCGAGATTGAAATCCAAAGCTCCCGACTTTACAGGGATGCCAAGCCTGTCCTGGATGATGCAGGCGCTTGTAGGCAGGAAATAATCCGGGCTCTGGGTGCAGAATAAAATGAAGTCGATGTCCGCCGGCTGAATTCCATGTTCGGAGAACAGTTTTTCCGCAGCTTTTACAGCCATATCCGCCGCAGTTTCAGACTCTCCGGCAATATGCCGCTTGAGGATTCCCGTCTTTGCAGAAACTTTTTCCACGTTCCATTCTGGAAATTCCACAATGAGTTCCTCATTTGTAAATTCCTTTTCAGGCAAATAATAAGATATCGCTTTAATATATGCGTCCATAATCATCCCTGTGTTAATCAGTTCAATGTCCTGCCGCCGTCAATGACAATTTTCTGACCGGTCATCCATCTGGACGCCGGACTCAACAGAAAAACAATGAAATCCGCAATATCCTCCGGAGTCCCGTATCCAAAAGGATACAGCTTCTCATTTTCATTGAATTCCTCCTCCGTAAAAGTCATTTTTTGCAGTAATCCGGTTCTGACGATACCGGGCATCAAAGTATTGACCCGGATTTTTCTGTGGGCAACCTCTTTTGCCAGCACTCGGGCATAAGCCGCCATTGCAGCTTTGGCAGAGGCATATGCGGCAGATCCGGTCTCGGCAACATTGTCAGCAAGAAACGAAGATATGAACACAATGGAGGCTCCTTTTGAAATCTTCTTCCCCTGCATCAATGCCGTCATCAGATTTACAGTCCCGAAGAAATTGGTTTCAAACAAGGACAACAGCCTTTCATATGCCATATACCGGCATGGAATCGTATCCGATGTTCCTGCACAATGTACAATGCCGTCAAGTTTCGGCAAGCTCTCCGCCAGAGCTCCGATTTCAGCCTGATTTCTCTGATCGGCGGAATGAACTGCATGCCCTTCGCCGGAAAGCAGGCTCAATGTCTCCTCAAGCCGCCCCCTGTCACGGGCAGTCCCGATAATTTTAGCCCCCATCAGGGAACATGCCACCGCCGCGGCGCGCCCGATACCGGAGGAGGCTCCGGTTATCAGAATATATTTTCCGGCTAGAGAAAAATCAGGCATTTTTCTTTTCCTGTATGAAATCAAACAGCTCCTTAACGGTGTCACATGATCTGATCTCATCCGCAGTAATATCAAGATTGAATTCCATTTTGACCATGGCAATAATCCCCAGAGTGCTTAAAGAATTCCAGTCTTCAAGTTCTGTAAACACTGTATCGGCGCCGATTGCCCCCTCTTCCATATCCTCAAATTCATCGGCAAACCTTTTGATGAAATCATCCAGATTCATATCAATATCTCCTTATTGTTTGTTGAACGGCTTCGATACGGCGCAAACGGAATTCACGCCGGCATGAATCATCATATAGAAAAACGGCTTCTCAAATGAGCCATTACCAGAGCCCTGGTTTTCCGGTCGATGCCGAAAACATAGACCGTGAACGCCACACTCAAAACAGAAAAGAAAGCCACTGCGCCCAATCTCGCAATCCCCGCTTCCATATGAAAACGAATCAGCAGGGGAAGTACAACCGCGATGCAGGCAACGGTAACTGTCGGAAACATAAGCTGCCTGCAATAGTAACGAGGGGAAATATTCTGTAATTTCCAAAGCAGAAATATTTTAACGAAAAATGCGGCAGTAAATCCGGCAGCAATCTGAACAATGAATAACGTCTCCGGCGGAAATCCCCATTTGAATAAAAGATAAGATACTGGCAGAACAAGCAGAAATGCACTTCCCGCCATCAGCTGGTTCTCCTTAATTCGTCCGACGGCACGGAAAACGGAACCGAAAGAAAGATCAAAAGACTGTACAAGAGTATAAATTAAAATCAGCCGCGTAAACAGAACCGCATAATCCGGGACTTTTGAAAGCCATAATTTTAAAATGATCTCCATCTCCAGCAGCAGGGGAAGCGTTAAAAGAAGCAGAAGATAAAAAGTAAAACGGGCACTCCCGAAAACAAGATGATTCATGTATGCAATATTGTCCGCTGCATACGACTTGATGATCTGCGGGTCAACCGCCACACGGAAATTATTGACAAATCCCGCAACGGCGGCATTTACCTGAAAGGCAATCGCGGCGGCGGCATTGATCAACGCCCCGAAAAATATGTTCAATAAAACATTCCCGCCTTGAATCATCGCCATCAAAGCCAGACTCCCGAACAGATACCAGGAGGAAAAAGATATCATCTGAGGCAGAAAAGCCCTGTCATAAACCAGCCGGAAGCGATAAGCGGGAAAATACAGGCGGCAGAATATGAAATAAACAGCAAATATGCCGGCACTGACCAGAAACAGCAGGAATGCATACCCCTCCAGTTTATCTATCGGCAGGATCTGCAGTAAAAATACAATTCCCAGTCTCAACGCCGCTTCCAATATGCCGAGATAAGAAAAGAAAACCATTCGCTCATGGGCTATGATCGCCGCATAATAAGGCACCTGAAGAACCTGTAAAATACAGGATAATGTGCAGAACTGATAAACAAAATTCATTGCTCCGATCCGGTCTGCCGGAATGTTCAGCCTGGTATTGACGAACCACAGACCAAACGTTTCGGCAATCAATAAGATCAGAATTGCAAAATAAACATGGATTGTGATGCTTGAGGCAAACGCTGTCGCGGCATCCCCCTGTTTCTCCTTCCCCAATTCAAAAGCGATATAGCGGTTCGTGGTACTGCCCAGGGCACCGTTAAAAAAAGCCATCATGATGACAATGCCGCCAATCAGATTATAGATCCCGAAATCCGCCTCCCCCAGAACCCGCAGGACCACCCGGGTCGTATATAGCGTAATCAGCATCAGCAGAAGCATGCGGATATACAGGAAAACAGTATTTTTAATGATTCGTGTACTGTTGCCCGGCTGTTTCATAACGCTCCCAGCAGTCACCCCTGCAATGCGCCCAGAATCCGCTCGCATCCCATGCCGTCGCCGTAGGGATTGACGGCGCGGCTCATGGATTGGTAATAATCCGGGTCGTCCAGAAGACGGGAGACTTCATCGATGATCTTAGCGTAATCCGTGCCGACAAGTTTCACGGTTCCCGCCTCCAACGCTTCGGGACGCTCCGTCGTGTCGCGCATCACAAGGACAGGTTTACCGAGCCCCGGCGCCTCCTCCTGGATGCCGCCGCTATCCGTCAGTACAAGATAACTCTTTTCCATCAGATACACAAACGGAAGATAATCCAGCGGTTCAATGAAAAACATGTTCGCAGGCGGAATTTCTCCAAATACCTCGTTAATTGGCTTGCGGACATTGGGATTCAAATGCATCGGATACACAAAGTCCGTTTCCGCATATTTCTCATTCAACGCCTTGATCGCGGAACACATCGAAAGAAAACCGTCACCGAAATTCTCGCGGCGGTGCCCTGTGATCAGGACCAGGCGCTTCCCGTTCGTCAGACGTTTTGTGTCGTATCCCGCAGACAGAAGAACCTGATCCAGCTCCGCGCGCATCGCATCGCTGGACGAGATTTTGGCAACCACCTGATGCAGAGCGTCAATCACAGTATTTCCCGTGACGAAAATCCTGTCATCGGCAATGCCCTCCGCCAGCAGATTTTTCCGGCTCAGCTCCGTCGGAGCAAAATGATATGTCGCAATACGACCAGTGATCTGCCGGTTCATCTCTTCCGGCCACGGACTGTAAATATTATGAGTCCGCAGACCCGCCTCTACATGCCCAACGGGAATCTGACCGTAAAAGGCGGCAAGCGCCGCCGCAGTCGAGGTAGTGGTGTCGCCGTGGACAAGAACCAGATCAGGCTTCGATTCCTGCAGGACAGCGCGCATCCCAAGCAGGACACGGCTCGTCACGTCGTAAAGATCCTGCCCCTGCTTCATGATGTTCAGGTCATAATCCGGCGTAATTTCAAAGAGATGCAGCACCTGATCCAGCATCTGCCGGTGCTGACCGGTTACGCACACAACACTCTGAAATGTATCGGGATGTTTCCGGAATTCTTTCACCAGAGGCGCCATCTTAATCGCCTCCGGGCGCGTGCCGAACACAAGCATTACTTTTTTCATTTGCAATATACTTCGATTCTGAAGATAAATAAAAAATTGATTTGCCGGAATATCAACTGCGATAATTCAAAAAAAAAGCTTCTGATCAGAAAAGTTAAAGACGGAAAATATGAGAGAAAAAATTCTGCGGCGACTGCCATCCCAGCTCAGACAAACGGAAAAATCTTATGCCAGTTCAAGGTCCATCGCATCCAGTTCAGCGCTGATGGAATGCCCGAGCATCTCCAGATTCACCGTCACTTTCATCGCGTTGTTGCGACGCTTGACAACGGCATAAATGCCCTGAAAAGGCCCGTTGACGATCTGAACCTGACGCCCGGGCACGAGCTCCGGCTTCACCTCGATCGCCCGGGTGGCGGAAAGCAGTTCAAACTGACGGATCACATTCAATTCGCTGATCAGTTCCTTTTCGGAAGACTCATCCATGAAAATGGTATTCAGGACATGATGGGAGAGCTTGAGATGCTTGCGCTCCTCCATATTCACACAGCAGAAAACATAGCCGCGGAACATCGGATGCTGAACTATTTTCCTGCATCCCCGCGACACCCCCATTTTCCGGATCAGCGGCAGATAACCGCGAATACCGGAATTCTGCATGAAATCAAACAGCCTGTGCTCCTGATTCGGTTTCGTATAAACCGGAGTCCAAAGCCGCCCTTCCATCTTGATTATGACGGACTGAAGCTGTTCGTTCCTGTCCCGGCAAGGTTCTCCAAATGACTCCATCGCTGCATCCTGAAAAATAAAACTCAACCGGAATAAGGAAACACCTGCACCGGGTGCCTTTCAAAATACGCCCGGCTGAAAGAGTATTCCATATCTGTTGAGCTCATCATATCAGTCCATACGCAAATCCAACCCCGCGTACAGTCTTCCGTTTTCCACCATAAAAAACCAAAAACACAAGGAGATATTCATGTATGAAACAAAGCAGAAATATGATACTCTCCAATGCCGTAGCTCTGTATCTGCTGTTCCCTCTTTTGCGCCGGAACATCAGTACAGAACCTCAAGATATCAACCTACTGCGGGGAATATAACATGGAAAAATAAAATTACAAGTTTTGCCGGGATTTTTTCTCCCAAACCTGCATCCGTGTTTTTTGAGCCGGAATTCAGTGTCCCCGCCAGGAAAAAGGGAACAGCCGAATTTCCTTGACAAAACGGAAATACGCCGGCAATACATGTCCTGAACAAAATACTTTGCCGATACGATCCCGCAGTCTCCGCACCGGACGCACTTGATTTTTCGGAAAAAGAATCTATCTTCCCTGTATGGAAAAAATACGCAAGATCATACACGTCGATATGGATGCATTTTATGCGTCCGTGGAAATACGGGACAATCCCTCCTTACGCGGAAAGCCGGTGGTTGTAGGCGGAATGCCGAACAGCCGCGGTGTAGTCTGCACCTGCTCTTATGCGGCGCGAAAATTCGGAGTCCACTCGGCAATGCCTGCAAGCAGGGCATATCAGCTCTGTCCGCAGGCGGTCTTCCTGCATCCGCGTTTCGAGGTTTACCGGGAGATTTCCCGGCAGATACGGAAAATATTTTTCGACTACACGGACCTTGTAGAACCGCTCTCGCTGGACGAGGCATATCTGGATGTCACATACAACAAGCGCGGCATTCCCTATGCCACGCGGACAGCACGCGAAATCAAGGCGCGCATCTTCAAAGAGACAGGCGGGCTTACCGCTTCGGCAGGAGTCTCGTTCAACAAATTTTTCGCGAAAGTCGCCTCCGACCTCCAGAAACCCGACGGTCTCACCGTGATTCCGCCGGACAAGGCGGAGGAGCTGCTGGACACTCTGCCGATCGGCAGATTTTACGGAGTCGGCAAAGTCACGGAAAAACATTTCCTGAAAATCGGGATCAAAACAGGCGGCGATCTCAAGAAACTTTCCAAACTCGAACTGATGCAGATGTTCGGCAAGACCGGAGAATTCTATTATGAGATCGCGCGCGGAATCGATACGCGGGAAGTTGAGCCCAACAGGGAGCGGAAGTCACTGGGAACCGAGATCACATTCCAGAGCGATGTCACTGATCTGACGGAAATGATTCCGGTCATTCAGCAGCAGTCGCAGGAAGTTTCGGACGACCTGAAGAAAAAAGCGCTCGCGGGCAGGACGATCACCCTCAAGGTCAAATTCTTTGACTTCAGAACCATCACGCGCAGCCGCACGCTGGACTCTTATACGGACAACGCGGATGTCATCGCAACGGTCGCGCGGGAACTGCTCCTCGCCAGCGATGCGGGGAAAATCGCCGTAAGACTGCTGGGCGTCACGGTATCCAACTTCCCGGAGCTGGAGAAGATCGAAAGCCCGACCGGAGTCTGGCTCCAGCCGGAATTCGACTTCGGCGAGGAGCTGTGACACTTTTACTGCGGGATGCCGTTAATATTCCAGCGGATCTGATCCAGAACCGCTTTCATCGCCCGGATTGTCGGCTGCGGAAAACCGTAACGCGGATCATAGCGGTGAACAGCAAACAGAATCGCCGTCCCCAGGAGCGGGCAGAGAAAACGGTGCGGGCGGCTGAACTTGCCGCTGCAGAGGTGGATAAACGGAACTTTCAGCTCATGCCGGAGCATCATCGTCGTGCGGACGGCTTCGGACAGTTCCGCCTCCGTATTGACGCTGGTCACGATCTTCACGACATCCGCACCGCGCTTCTCCACTTCCAGCAGGTGCTCCGCAACCTCCTCCGCAGTCCGGGAGCATGACATGTGGGAAGAAATCACGACATCGCTGCCCTTCTCATGAATCCTGTCGATCAGCCGCTTCTGTTTCTCCACCGCCTCCCGCCTGTATGTGATTTCCATGGGCGACGGATCATACAGGTCGCCCATGACATCAATCATGGAAGCGCCGGCATCGGCGGCTGCCAGCAGCAGTTCCTGCCGCTCCTCATCGCCGGAATCCTGCCACATGTCATTGCGGTAGAAGCAGAACATGAACGGCAGATTGACGGATTCAATGATCCCTTTCAACGAATCGCAATTCCGGAATTCCGGTTTGAAATCCTTGAGTTCCACCGTGATGCCCTGCGCGCCGTCCGCCTCCGCTCCTTTCGCTTCCGCGATCAGTTCGCCGGGAGTCTGTCCCGCCATGATGCCGCTGATCACCGGATACGGTTTGTGCAGAAAAGAAAGTCTCATCGCCGCCTCCTTTGTCAGAATGTCAATACTACCTTGCCGATATTTTCCGCGCGCCGGAGCACGCCGTGCGCCTGTTCAACCTCCCGGATCGGAAATACCGCATGAATGTTCGTAATGAGTTTACGCGCGGTGAACAGCGGCCACAACTCCCTCTGCAAAGCCTGGAGAATCCGGCTCTTTTCTTCGGAAGTGCGGCTGCGCAATGTGCTTCCGATCAGGCGAATCCGTTTGCGCCAGACCGTTTCCAGATTGATCACGGTCTCCGCTCCGCCCATCGTCGCAATCATGATCCAGCGTCCGCCGAACACCATGTTGCGGAAACACTCCCCCATCCATTTGCCGCCGATGCAGTCGAGGGCGACCGTCGGAGGATGCGCTTCAATAACCGGGCGCACGTCCTCCGTGCGGTAATCCAGCACATAATCCGCGCCGAGCTTCCGGACGAATTCCGCTTTCGCCGGAGAATCAATCGTCGTAATCACTTCCGCCCCCATCTGTTTGGCGAACTGAATCGCGGCAAGCCCAACGCCGCTCGCGCCCGCCTGCATATAGAAGACGTCTCCCGGCTTCATGCCCCCCGCTTCCAATTTCAGGTTCAGGTAAACAGTGCTCCACACTTCAGGCAGGGATGCGGCTTCCGCCATCGACAGCCCCTCCGGAACCGGAATCACCATTCCGGCAGGAACTGTAACCAGTTCCGAATAGCCGCCTCCGCCGAGGAGCGCGCAGACTTCATCCCCAGCCTTGACCGCGGCATCCGCCGGGGCTTCCAGCACCTCGCCGGAAACCTCCAGCCCGCACCACTGCGGCCACTCCGGCGGCGAGGCATAACAGCCGTCCTTCTGCATCAGATCCGCGCGGTTGACCGCCGCGGCATGGACTTTGATCAGCACTTCGCCCTCTTTGCGCACAGGATCGGGGACCTCAGCCCAGAGAAAATTTCTGTTTCCATCAAGAATCATTGCATACATCGCATTACCTCCATCGGGTATATCCGGAAGCCGCCAGAAGGACTTTTTCAACCAGATAGTCGTGTTCATAAGTATAAGGATTCCGGATCTCGCCGCGGATCATCCCCGCAAGCTCCGCCAGCTGTTCCACATAGCGGTCTCTGCGGATTCCGAAGTCAAGGACATGATTTCCGGCGGCATACGGTCCCCTGTCCTCCATAAGCCACATTTTCAGCAGCAGAGCCTCATCGTCGAACCGCTCCAGCGGGCAAAGCTCAATCCAGCCTTTCGTCCCGGAGATTTTCAGCCTGCGTCGAGAATGAACTCCTTTGCTGCAGCACCGCAGGATCACGGTCGCATGGGGATATTCCAGAACCGTCGTGCAGTTGTTTTTTATCGCCGGGGAAACATCGGGAGTCGATTTCAGGAACGGCACGATATGCTCCGGCGCGCCCATCATGGCGACGACGAAATCGATCAGATGGCATCCGAGATTGAACATGATCCCGCCTTTGAAATGTCCGAGATACTCCTGGTAAGGCGCTCCGCCGTAACTGTGGTTCATGTCCGCTTCCACCTCGAAAATATCCCCGAGCCAGTTCTCCTTCACGATCTTCAGGCAGAATTGAAACGCCGGGTTGCCGCGGAACATATACCCCATCTGAAGCGGCAGGTTCTTCGCCCTGCATCCGTCGAGCAGCTTTCCGAACAGCTCCAGATCCTCGCCGGCGGGTTTGTCCAGATGCATCGGCAGATTGTGTTCCATGCAGCGGATCGCAGTCGGAACCAGCTCCGTATTCGGGACTTCCACGACAACGCCCTGCAATCCCGGGTACCGGAACACCTCCTCCTCGGTCATCATTTTCAAACCTTCATAAGCTTCCATGCCGCCGGGAAATTTCGGAGCCGTCGTGGCGCTGTCATCGACCACTCCGATGATTTCATAGACATCGGACATCCGCCGCAGAGTGCTGATCTTGCCGGGTGCATGTTCATGCGAAACTCCGATCTGCGCGATTTTGATTCTTTCCATTTTTCACTTTCTCCCCGTCAATCAGAATATTGTTTCCAGTCAAATACGATTCCAAGCGGCGGATTCTTCGCCGTGATCAGGCGTTCATAAACCTCCCGCGATTTTTCCGGCGATACGATTTCGGAGATCAGCGGGCGAACCTGCATTTTGCCGACAGCAAGAAGCCGCAGAAAAGTCCGGTAATCATCGTGCTCGGTCCACTGCCCGGGACGCGATTCAAAATGTGGACGGTTTCCAGTATGCGCCCCGATCAACGTCACGCCGGGCCAATGCACGTCCTGATAAAAATCAATGGCGGCATCAGGCACCCTGGTGCATCCGAGAAGCGATATCCGCCCCTCCCGCGCCACATATTTCAGCGCCTGTTTCAGAGCCGCGGCAACGCCGGTCACTTCAACAACCGCGTTGACGCCCCTGCCGCCGGCCGCCTCCCTGACCTGCTCCGTAAAATCCGCATCAGCGGGATCAAGTGCAAAATCCGCGCCGAGCTTCAGGGCAAGAGCGCGCCGTGCCGGATCATAGTCCGACACAAGAAGCGGAACCGCGCCGGAAAGGGCGGCGAGCTGGAGTGCAATCACCCCCAGAATCCCCTGCCCCGCGATCATGACCGATTCTCCGATCTCAAGCCGCAAACGGCGGATGCCCAGCAGCGGGAAAGAGACGATATGGGCGAATGCGGCATCCAGCAGGTCGATGGAATCATCCGTGATCTTGAAAACCGTGTCCGCCTTTTTGACGGTATGGGAACGGTGTCCGCCCCACGTAATCAGAACGCGGTCCCCGGCTTTCAGGTTCGTGACCTCGTTTCCCGCGGCGGCGACATATCCCGATGCACTGTATCCGGGATAAAACGGGAAGCGCTGCCCCGGATTGTTGGACCGCCCGATGATCCACGCGCGTTCCGTTCCCGCGCTGATCACGCTGTATTCATTTTTCAGCAGAACCTCGTCCGGCTTCAGTGTCCGCGGATCGTAATCCGCTGTTTTCAGCGCAACACTTCCGGGAGATTCCGCGACGACATAGGAAATCTTCATTTAATTCTCCTTTCCGGCTGTCAGAAACGCCCTGCGGCACAGCTCCGCCCGCCGTCAATCAGGTAATTGCACCCGGTAATGAACGCCCCCTTGTCCGAACAGACATACAGGATCAGGTTCACGATCTCCTCCGGTTCCGCCGCCCGTCCGAGAAGCGTCCGCATGTTCGCCATCGCCGCGCGTGTCAGAACGGGACCGGGAGAAATGCAGACGGAGCGCACGCCGTGTTCCGCGCCGTAGTTCGCAATTCCCTGGCTCAATCCGATCATACCACATTTCGAGGCAGTATAATCAAGGCACGCACCACCGCTGACACCGTCGATCGACCCCATGTTGATGATGACGCCGTAATTCTGTTCGAACATCCGTCCCAGCACCGCGCGGACAAAAAGAACCGCGCCTTTCAGGTTCACATCCACCCCCCATCCGATGCTTTCCGGCGAGGCATTCACAAAACCGCCGCTCTGTTTGCAGACGCGCAGGGAACATCCTCCGGCGGAATTCATCAGATAATCAATCCTGCCGAATTTCTCCATTGCGATATCCGCGGCGTTCCGAATCTCCTCATACTTCCGCACATCGACCTTGACGCCGACCGCACTCCCCCCTTTCCGGCGGATTTCCCCGGCGGCAGCCTGAACCGCTTCCTCATTCACATCGGTCAATACGACATTCGCCCCCTGCTCCGCCATTTTCTGCAGAAAAAGCAGAGCCATCCCCGAAGCGGCTCCCGTCGCAATCGCTGTTTTCCCTTTGAATTCCGGATACTCCATTGCGTTCCTCCTTGTCTTTCATTCATTCCAACTGGCATTCTTCGGGCCGATCACGCGCCCGCCGTCCACCATGTAATTGCTTCCGGTAATGAAATCCGCTTCCGGTGAAGCAAGATACACAACCATATTCGAGATATCCGACGCAGTTCCCGTTCTGCCGAGCCATGTGCCCTCACACGGCTTCGCCTCTCCCGCGATCATTCCCGGAGAGATGCAGTTGACTGTAATCCCGTATTTCCCCACTTCCATGGCGACGGTTTCACTGAACATGATCACTCCACCTTTGGAAGCCGCATAATCCGCCCATCCGGGAAGCCCGGACACTCCGGCAATCGAGGCAATATTGATGATTCTGCCGTATCTGCGTGCAATCATTCCGCCGAGTGCCTGCCGGGTGCAGATCATGGTACCGAACAGATTCACTTCGATCAGTCTTTTCCAGTATTCTTCCGCCGTCCGGTGGAACGCCTCGCTTTTCCCGCGGACGACTCCCGCGTTATTCACCAGAATATCCACCGGCCCCAGCCGCCGTTCCACATCCTGAAACACGGATGCCGCTTCCCGGCTGTCCGTAATGTCAAGTTTTTCCACAACGGCTTTTCCGCCGCCGGCGGCAATCTCCCTTACAAGCCCGTTGAGCTCATCCGATATGACAATATCGGCAGCGGCGACGCCTGCACCGGCTTCGGCAAGGCGCCGCACCGTATCGCGCCCGATCAGTCCGCCCGCCCCCGTAACCAGTGCTACTTTTCCATGCAACTTTTTTTCCATCATGATTCTCCCTGCTCCAATGATTTCAGATGACATGATTCCCTTCCTGCAAAGTCATCCATGCAATTCTTCAATAATGCGAATCCTTCCGGCATACGCTTTCTCCCAGTCGCCGGTTCTGGAGGTCAGCACCACGGCGGCAAATCCCTGCACAGGATCAATGCAGACGGACTGTCCCGTCCAACCGGAATGATAGATCGTCCTGTCCGAAAGATTCCGGGGACGATGTTCCGCCGACATATCCCAACCGAAACTGCGCCTCGCACCGTTCTTTTCAAAACCGCACGTCGTCATGAGCTCATAATATCCCCCGGGGAAACACCTGCGTTCAAGAATGTCGCAGGCAAACCGGAGCATGTCGCCCGCCGTCGAAAAACAGCTTCCGCTCCCGATCGGAAACGGCACGTTGTGGCAGACCGAATCATTATGCTGTCCGGGGGAACGATTCGGAAACCAGTGTTCCACTTCATCCGGTCCCTCCCCCGGCGGAATCCACTGCGTCCGGCTCATCCCCAGCGGTCCCCAGATAAGTTTCCTTGCCAGTGCATCCAGATTCATACCGGAGATCCGCTCCACAATTTTCCCGAGCAGAATGAAATTCGAGCAGGCGTATTCAAATGCTTCAAGACGGGGACGGACGGGAAGTTTATTGAAAAGTTCCCTGTTGAAAACATCGATGTCTTCTGAATCATACGGTTTGCTGTTGTCAAACCCGCCCGTATGCATGGCAAGGTCGCGAACAGTAATATCACATTGCCTTCCAAGCGCATGTTCCGGCAGGTATTCCGTGAACGGCGCATCCGGGTCAAGTTTTCCGTCCGCCGCCAGCAAAGCGCAGCACGCCGCCGTAAAAACCTTGCCGACCGATGCAATATCGAAACGGGAGTTCTCCGTCATTGCCCGCTCCACAGGCTTCACGCACTGTTTCCCCAACGAAATCACGGGACCGCCGTTTACATTGAAAACAGCCCCCTGAATCAGACCGTTTTCAATCTGTTTCAATGCCTCGCCCTTCGCATTCTCAAACCGCCGTTCCATCGAAGTACCTCCATTCCATCTCATCTTGAACTCTCCTCCCCCGGTTCGCTTTCCAGCGGATGCTTCCGATTCCGCAGCGGAAATTCGACCCGTGCCCCTGCTTTCAGGTGAGAGGCATAAATACCGTAAATCATTTCCAGCGTTTTCCTCGCGTTATAGACATTGGAAACGGGGAGACGGTCTTCTTCGATCGCGCGGATCAAATCCCATGCGGCGAAATGATTCGCGCCGATAAAGAACTGCGTATGCGGAATCCCCGGCACGGTGCGCACGAAATCATCCATCGGAACCGCCCCCGGAACCGCCCGCGTCTCCTGCACGGGAAAAAGTTCAAAAGGGACTCCGTATTCCGCAGGATACGGCGTACGGCAGATTCGCACCGGATCATCCGGCAGTCCGTCGGTGAAACGTTCACTCAAAATGCCTTTGGTTCCGGTGACGGAAAGCCCCATATTAGTCTGCATTCCGCCATCATAATGGAAAAGCCCTCTGCGGCTCTCGAACGTCCCCCGGGCACCGTTCGCAAACCGGAATTCGGCGAAGAGCTCCTCCCCTGCGCAGGGACCGATCTCCTCCACGGTTTTCGTCCGTTCGGATTTCAGTGCCGGAGCCCCACCCGTATAAAGTTCCGCGCGGACACTGACCGGGTTGCCGAAGAAAAAAATCATCAGATCAAGCAGGTGCGTGCCGAGCGTCATCAGATCTTCCCCGCCCCCGCGATGATCGCACTTTCCGTAAGTGGAAACACGCAGGGGCGTGCCGATCTCCCCGCGCTCAACCGCCTCCTTCATCGCCCGGAACGGCGTCCCGTAACGCCCGGGATGCGCCATGCAGAGTTTGACGCCGCTCTTTTCGATGATCCGGACAATCTCATCCGCCTCCTCCAGACTTGCGGACACAGGTTTCTCGCAGTAGATATGACACCCTCGCTTCGCCGCCATGCGGATCTGCGGCAGATGGTCAGACGGACGGCGGGAGGTGATGATCACGATATCCGGCTTCTCGCGTTCGATCATTTCAACTGGATCGTAATAGCGTCTCTCCGCCTGCGTAAACTTCATGATATCCTCACACATCCGCGGATTGGAATCCGCCAGTGCGACGATCTCGACGCCCGGCAGACCGAGAAATGCTGTATGGAGTCCGTGCAACCCGAGGTCCGGTTTTGAAGTATCTTTGATGATTCCGACTTTCCAATGTTTCATTTCCGCTGGTTTCCTTTTCAGAATGACAGACTTGTATTGTTCTCTGCTTTCAAGATACCATTCCGCAAAGCGTTCCACAAACAGAATCTTCCCATCTTTCTGGAAAGGATCATGCAAACCGGTGCTTGATTTCAAAAAATATGCATGATATATTGCAAAT